>SBAV01000417.1 GCA_005239965.1 Methylobacter tundripaludum | reverse complement strand
TCCCCGCGCACGCCTTCGGTAATCAAACACCCGGAACCGTAAATGCCGGTCGGATGAAACTGCACAAACTCCATATCCTGTAACGGCAAGCCGGCACGTAACACCATCGCATTGCCATCGCCGGTTACGGTATGGGCAGACGTACAGGAAAAATAACTGCGCCCATAGCCGCCGGTCGCCAATACCGTCATCTGGGCTTTAAACAAATGCAGCGAACCATCGTCCAGGCACCAGGCCAGAACACCACGGCATTCGCCGTCCTGCATAATCAAATCCAGCGCGATGTATTCAACAAAAAATTCGGCATTGTGCTTTAACGCCTGCTGATACAGGGTATGCAAAATGGCGTGGCCGGTTTTATCCGCCGCTGCACAGGTACGCCTGGCCTGTTCTTTACCGTAATGCGTGGACATGCCACCAAACGCCCGTTGGTAAATTTTGCCTTCCGGTGTCCTGGAAAACGGCACGCCATAATGTTCCAGCTCAATAATGGCCGGTATCGCCTCGCGGCACATGTATTCAATGGCATCTTGGTCGCCCAGCCAATCTGAGCCTTTAACGGTATCGTACATGTGAAAACGCCAGTCATCTTCACCCATATTGCCCAACGCGGCACTAATACCCCCTTGGGCAGCAACGGTATGGCTGCGTGTTGGAAAAACCTTGGTAAGACAAGCGGTTTTCAGATTTTTTTCAGCCATGCCGAAGGTAGCGCGTAAACCCGCGCCGCCCGCCCCCACGACCACAACATCATAACTGTGTTCAATAATGTTATAAGCAGATGACATATTTACCCTACCGAAACAATGCGAAACACGGCAACCAAAGCTGCAACGCCCAATAATAAAAAGATCAAATTGACACCCCAAATGGCAAATGTTTGAACGCCCTGCCCAGCAACATAATCTTCAATGACGACCTGCAATCCCAAAGCAGCATGATAACAAACCGCTAAAATCCAGATCGCTATACCAACAGTATTGATGGGGAAGGAAACCCAATCCACAGTCTGTTGGTAAGGGACGCTTAAACACAAATCAAACAATCGGATGACAAAATAAGATAACGGCACTAACGCCACGGCGGTCACGCGTTGCATCCACCAGTGTCCCGTACCGTTTTTTGCAAAACCCAAACTAAAAATCTGGGCCAGTGATATTTTAAAAGTCATCATGTTTTAGCCTGTCAAAACAAAGGTAATTACCGTCAATACACCGGCTGCCAGTAATTCAACAATCGCGTACCGTGTTAGGGTGTCTCGATCAAACCCCATACTCACATCCCAGAGCAAATGGCGAACACCGTGACACAAATGAAAAAACAATGCAAAAACAAATCCCCAATACAGCATCTGTATCAAGCCCAATTGCAGGAATTGCTGTAGGCTTTGGTAGGAGGCGCCGCCGCCCGCTACCGTCCACAACGCACAGATAACAAACAGTAAACCGATGGATAGCAGTACGCCCGTAATACGGTGGCTGATAGAAATAAGCCCGGTAAGTGGTAATTTGTAAATTTGCAAATGCGGTGACGTGGGACGATGATTAGCCATAGGAATAAACCTGTTACTTAATTAAAAATCAATACAACGGCCATTTTTTTCCCAATCGCCATAGCGCGTTGGTTCCGGGCCTTTTACGTCCCCCATTTCACTGATCGGCTGATATGAGAGATCGCTATCAGCCACTGGCTTTTTCTGCGCCGTATCAATAGGCGTAGTTTCGACAACTTTTTCTTGCATAAAATCTCCTAAACCAATGGCTGATGCTTTGATTAAGATTATAGTCTTTTCCTATGGCTGTCGTACTTTTCATTGAAGCTTTGAAGCTTTTTCTTTGCACAGGTTAATGACTGGACTTTCCACTGACAGCTGATTATTATGCTTTGGCGCCTAGTGCAGATTGCAGCGCATCACATCAAAATTCACTCACATTTCATCAGGAGTATTTTATGTTGGAAGCACAACAAATAGCCCCCATGTTTAGATCAAAAAATCAAAATAATCAACTAATTAGCTTGACAGACTATGCCGGTAAAAAAAACATTGTCCTGTATTTTTATCCCAAAGATGATACCCCCGGCTGCACCATAGAAGCCAATGATTTTACTGCACTTGCAGACGACTTTGCCGCTTTAGATACTGTTGTGATTGGTGTTAGCAAAGATTCCTGTGCAAGTCATGTCGATTTTATCAACAAATTTGGCTTAAAGGTAGAGTTGCTCGCCGACACATCCGGTGAACTCTGCGAAAGCTATGGCGTATGGCGCGAAAGAGAAAAAAATGGCGTCAAGAGCATGGCCATTATGCGCTCTACCTTTGTTATCGATAAGCAAGGCGTGTTAGTTTATGTCAACAATGCGGTCACGCCAGAAGGCCATGCCCAGGAAGTATTGGAAGTGGTAAAAAATCTGTCTAATCCAGAGCAAGAAGCCACGTCGGACAACGCTGAATAATGCCAGAATCCACACTCACTCACTTTTTACAACCAACCGTTGTTGCCGTTGCAGGTGTCACTGTCTCTATGAAAGTTTTAGGTATAAATCACATCAATATTGTTCTAACTGAAGAACAACTTGCCGAAGAAATCGCTTTCTATGAGCGGGTATTGGGGTTAACGCCCGGTTACCGCGCACCTTCGACGCGCAATGGCGCATGGCTGTATTCAAAGCATAACGAAGTAGCACTCATTCATTTATCGGTCATCAGCCCTGATCAAGATGTCAGCGGCGAAAACCATTTTCACCACCTCGCATTAACCTGTACCGATGTCGATGCTTATCTTAAGTTATTGGCGGATAACGCTATCCCGCATCGACTTGAGCAACGCTGGGCACCGGAAATGACACAAATATTTATCGTTGACCCTGTCGGCATTCGTATTGAGTTAAATTTTCCGGGTGAAAGCGTACAGCAATGATTTTCTCCTTGCTTTTATCAGTGGTAAAAGCTATTTGGCTTGTGGGGGTATAGTTGATGCCAAAAATGTATTCAACGACAGTTTTGAGACGAATAATGCCAACTTATGCCGGGATTGCGGTAAATTAGTCAGGCAAGATTTCTTATTGCTATTACACAGGAAAATCCGATGCTTTTCGTAATCATATCTGTTGCCATTCAGCTTGCTCTTGCCATACATGCGCTTAAAACCAATCGAAATCCCGTGTGGGTTATTATTATTGGCTTTGTGCCCATACTAGGCTGTCTTGCTTATATTTTTGTGGAATTAATGCCGGGACGGCCGGGGTCTCGGTCCGGTCAACACCCCCCAAAAAAAATGAGGCATTCACGCGAATCCGAGCAAGCATTCAAAGCAGCCCTAGATAATGTAGAACTGGCTGATACCGTGAGTAACCGTATGAAATTGGCCGAGCAATATTTGCTCAGGGAACAATTTCAGGATGCGAAAGAACAGTACGAAAAATGTCTGGCCGGTTTTAACAAAACTGACCCGACGCTGATGTTAGGGCTTGCAACGGCTGATTTCGGCCTAACGAACTACGCGCAAGTCATAGCCACATTGGAAGCCTTAAAAGCGGCGAATCCCGACTTTAAATCCCAGGAAGGACATCTCATTTACGCCCGCGCCCTGGAACACAGCGGTAATATTTCGGCGGCTATTCATGAGTACGAAGCTTTAATCAAGTATTACACAAGTCCTGAGCCAACCTGTCGATTTGCGCTGTTGCTTAAGGC
Source organism: Methylobacter tundripaludum (assembly GCA_005239965.1). Lineage (GTDB taxonomy): Bacteria > Pseudomonadota > Gammaproteobacteria > Methylococcales > Methylomonadaceae > Crenothrix. The sequence continues at coordinate 24,644 of SBAV01000417.1, read as the reverse complement.
CAATGGTGATGTTGAACGTGCCAATGACCTGTTCATGAAGGTTGTCAATTACAGCGAAAATGCGGGCAGGCAATACAACTATCTCAATGAAGAATGGGTGACGCTGGCTAAGCGCGAGATTAGCCGCTAAACAAAGGCATCATTGGCGCAACTCGACGCTGGGCAAATTGTGGAACGTAATTATTTAATTGATAACGCCAAAATTACGCTAATATTTTTTGTTGTGCTTGGGCATTGCCTTGAACTAACGCACAATAGCCCGATGCTTCATACGCTGTATCTAGTACTTTATTGCTTTCATATGCCTATGTTTGTATTGATTTCTGGCATGTTAGCGAAGACTGAAATCTCCAGACAAGAGATTTTCAGGCAAGTCTCGTCACTGCTTGTTCCATTGCTGGTGTTTGAAGTGTTGTATGAAGTGGTAGAAGTCGTGCGTTTTGGCAAGCTGAGCCATTACTTGCTTAACCTTCAACCCTATTGGCTGTTATGGTTTTTATGGGGCCTGTTCTTTTGGAAGTTGCTGTTGCCCATCATCTCGTGTTTTAGATTTCCGGTTATTTTCAGTTTGGTTATCGCTGTGGCGGCAGGCTATTCAACACAAATAGGCTATTTTCTTGGGCTGTCGAGAACACTCACTTTTTTGCCGTTTTTTGTCTTGGGACATGCCCTAAAACCTGTTTTTTTTCAGCGCCTGCAAAAGTATCATTGGCTATTTTTTGCCACCATCATTTTGCTAGCTGTTGCGATATTGGGTTATTTTAATAATATTGATGTCCGGTGGTTTTATGGTAGTTTATCCTATGCAGCTTTAGGCGTTGATCAATGGTATGCGGGTTGTATTCGTCTTTGTATCTATGCGTTTTCTTTTGTGATGGGCGTTGCCGTTATTTCGCTATTGCCCAATAAACCGCTAAAAATAACAGCGTATGGTGAACGCACATTGTACGTTTATATTTGGCACGGGTTTTTTATTCTATTCATCAAGGCAATCGGCTTGGTTGACGCCGTGAGCACTCTAGGCGAATTTGGCACACTGATAATATTGCTACTGTTATCGATGCTCATCACAATTGTGCCGGCTTCCAAAATGCTTGGCTCAATAACCGATAAAGTGTTGTTTTTGCCTGTTAGAAAAGCCCTGCTGGAAAATAGCAGAAAATACGATTAAAAGAACTACCGTTGCAAGGCAAAAACTGAACAACCTCCAGAAATCCGCACAGCGGCTAATTGTAGGCCGATTGACGCGCACCCAAATGGTTATCAAACTTCCAATTGATACTGCGCGTCGTGAAACGCTATTGCTTAATATTCAGATATGGGCATAGCATCCATGTTTAGGGGATAGACAGGTCTTAGTGCAGAATCTTGCACCAAAATTTTTGCTTCGGCATTGGTTTCCAGATTAAACCAAAGTCTGCCCCACATGGAAGTGTAATTTTCTTCTTCGTCGCCTAAATAGCCATCTGGCCCCCAATCCGGCATAAAACCCTGTTCAAAAACCAACGCGTATTCTCCAGGAGGCATAGGTAGATAACAAGGCACAGTACCAAAATCCTCTTTTGATACGACACCAAGCACATCGATAAAGGTGGCCGTACAATAGAAACCAACCCCTTGTGGGCCAACGGTAAACGGCACTTGAATGGCACGGACAGCATCGGGGGAAAGCTGAACGCTTTCATTCAATAAGACATCGACATCTATAGCCATTCCCCAACTGTCGATCGTATAAAAATCGACATTGCCGCTACGCCAGGAAAAGCCCTGCCCCATGGACTCTGCGGTATAATCACTGCTTGTGTTATCGCCAATTAAATCGGGGCTGTAAACGGTGAGAGTTCGCTCACTGCCGGGTGGTGCATGAAAAGTACAGATTTCCATATCATCTCCTTACAGCGCATCTTTGCAGTAAAGCTTGCCCTTGGGGACGGGCACAACCACTTCCACTTGATTTTCATCTTTATGCGCCTTCAAATAGTAGCCAATCTTAGTTCCAGAACCCCTGTTATCGTTGGCTCGGATGGATTTCACATTGGGTTTTCCGGCGTTTTCTCTAAACACAGCCTGTGGATACTCATCGCAATCGTAATCAGTTTTTGGATCGCCTGTATTAATTTTTTTATTGGCGGCTCGGCAAGTTTTCATAGCCGGAAATGTATTTACGAGGGCTCTTCGAGCCAATGTACCTGGCCTATCTACCGTCACAATACGCGGATACCCCGCCGCTTGGGCTTCCTCAACGTGCTTAGCGGATTGTGGATGTTGTGTGGTGGCAGGTGGAATGACAATTTTATTGACACAAACCAAGCCTAAGGCTAAATTTCCCGTTGCTGATTTACCGGGTAAAATGTTTGCGTGGCCATTGCCGGTAATTGCCATTTCACTGCGATATAGAATTTCCCCTTTTGCCCCTTTGACACCAAAAGTGATAAGTGGGTCTGTCTGCCCAAAACTAAGGAGAGTACCTGTACCTGCTTTTACCCCAACAACTGTTAAGACATTGGTTTTTCCAGGCAAAGTGTCCGAAGGTTGGAGTGTTAACGTAATACGGCGGGGGCTGGCAAAAATAGGAAGTTGCAGGTTATTAAGGATGGTTTTTCCATTGAAGAGTACATTCACCGTATCACCATCAGGGATATTGGTATCGTAAATCAATAAATTGATGACTTTTTTAGTAAAGATGTTTTCAGCTATTGAATGTTGCGCTCTGTAGACAGTAGGAAGCTTTCCTAGGTCATCACCTTCATAGGTGTCATCGTATGGCCCCTCGTCATCAGGAGGAAGATCGGCAGCAAGCGGCGTATTTAGTTTTGCCGTACAATCCACAATCATGGGTAAATTATGCGCCACGCGCCACCATTCGAGTCGATTTTGAAAATCGGGCCGTCTTTTTAACGCAGCCAGATCGGAATGAATTTTCGTATCGCCTCCCTGACGTATAATCTCTTGTTCCACAGGGTCTTGCTCAAGTTCCCGCAGCCACGCATTCCGATCCTGTGATAACTCATTCATTAGATCTGCGATAAATCCACTGGGGATTACAGAACTACCGTTTTTTGTGCATTCTGGGTTGGAAGCACCTACATTGGAATCAGCCCAAATAGGGCTAGCCAATGCCAATGCCAAAACGCAAGCTATTGTTTGTTTGTTTGTTTGTTAACAACATGTTGACACTCTTTGTGTATGAGTTGACAGGAATTTAATCATAACTTACAAGATATGCTGCTGTCTATGCGGGAAATTGTTGCAGACCTAAATCTTGTAAAGAAAAAGTTACATTCTGAGAATATCCAAAAAATAAAAGGACTTTTCAATGATGCCAAACACAATTCGCATATGTATTTCAACACTTGTAAAATATAATTTTTTAAGACGGTTAAGTTAGTAAATCCAGGGGAACAAAATGAATAACGAAATCATGAGCATTTCAAAAAGAGAGTCCGAGCTAGCGATTTATTTGGACATGCAACCTTACCTGACGAAACTGGATGGCATCAGCTTGGAGATTGCCAAAAATGTCTTCCCATCCGATTTTGGTATCACCAGTTCATTTTTTGGTGATTTTATGCTGCAACAAAAACCGGGGAACAGTGCGCTGGATATGGGTTGCGGCAGTGGTTACTTTGCTTTGTTGCTGAAAAAAATGGGCTGTAATATGGTATTGGGCGTTGATTACAATAAAGATGCCGTAAACTGCGCCACAGCAAATGCTTTGCGTAATCCTGTTTTAGCGCCGATAGCTTTTATCCACAGCGATTTGTTCATTAACGTTCCCCCAAGACATTTTGATTTAATTGTCTTTAATTTTAATTACTATCCATCCAATGGCGTTTACGGCCTCAATCCGGACGGTGGGCGGGAAATTTTACAGCGCTTTTTTACCCAGGTTCCCCGTTATATTAACCGTCAAACCCGAATTTATATTCCCTACTCACTTTTCGCGGGTGCTGAACATAATCCTAAAAACATCTGTGCAAGCTTTGGTTTTTTTGCTGAAATAGTTGCATCCACCACCAACCAGAGCGGCGAACATGTTATCTACGAAATCATGCAAGCCTAGTACTCAGTCAACTTAATAATGTCGGATGCTGCAAAGACCTACGAGGTTTTAAAAACCTCGTAGGTCTCACATTGGTCAAAAATATACCCGACAAATCAAGATTGACTGAGTACTAGCCCTGGATAGAAGATTCGCAAAGCGATTTTTCAATCCAAACTCTTAGAAGCATTAAGCTTCAACGACCAATGATGTATACTGGCGATCATTTTTTAAGCAAAAGAGACTGACAATTATGGAAGAGCAATTCGCCAAAATTATTGAAGCCATTGGTGAAGACTTAAACCGTGAAGGATTGAAAGATACTCCAAAACGTGCGGCCAAAGCGTTCAAATTTCTCAATAATGGTTACCATAAAACATTGGATGAAGTGTTGAATGACGCTATTTTTACCGCTGACACGGAAGATATGGTTATTGTTAAAGACATTGAACTGTATTCTTTATGCGAACATCATTTGCTGCCGTTCATTGGCAAATGCCATGTTGGTTATTTACCGCAGGGTAAGGTGTTGGGTTTGTCGAAAATTGCACGTATTGTTGATATGTATGCCCGTCGCCTGCAAATTCAGGAAAGACTCACCAAACAGATTGCCGATGCGATTTCTCTGGCCATTGATGCCAAAGGCGTGGCGGTTGTTATCGAAGCCAAACATTTGTGTATGATGATGCGCGGCGTTGAGAAACAAAATTCCATTATGACCACGTCAGTCATGACCGGCATTTTTCGTAAATCCATCAGCACCCGTTCTGAGTTTTTAACCCTCATTAACAAATAGCGTGATATGACCGCAAAAAAAACCGGCGTTTTATTAGCGAACTTAGGATCACCCACTGCGCCGACCACGCCCGCTGTAAAGCGTTTTCTTAAAGAGTTTTTATGGGATCCGCGCGTCGTCAATATTCCCCGTCCCATCTGGTGGCTGATTTTGCATTGTTTTGTGTTGCCTTTTCGACCACGGCAATCAGCCGCTCTGTATCGCAAAATTTGGGATGATGCAAAAGGTTCGCCGCTAACCTTCTACACCCGGCAGTTAACCGAAAAAGTGGCGGAAAGACTCAACAAACACGGTGTAATAACCAACTATGTGATGCGTTACGGCGAGCCTTCGATGGCCAGCCAATTAAAGCGCCTTAAAGAACAGAACGTTGACAATATTATTGTGCTGCCTTTGTATCCGCAATATTCGTCAACGACAACCGCATCGATTTATGATGATTTGGTCAAGGAATTAAACCAATGGCGACATTTGCCCAGCTTTCAATTCATCAGTGATTATCATCAAAACAGCCATTATATTGCGGCGATTGCTGATTCCATTGAACGCGCATGGCGTGAGCACGGCAAAAATGAATTGTTGATCATGTCTTTCCACGGCTTACCGGAAATGTTGACGAAGTGGGGCGATCCGTATTTTCATCAATGCCATGAAAGCGCACGATTGATTGCCGAAAAATTGGGGCTTACCGGCAAACAATGGCTGATTGTCTTTCAATCGCGTTTCGGTAAGGCCAAATGGCTAAGGCCTTATTGTGCCGATACCTTACGCGCCCTACCCGGGCAGGGTGTTAAAACCGTCGACCTGATTTGCCCAGGCTTTGCTGTCGATTGTCTGGAAACCCTGGAAGAAATAGCCATGGAAAACAAATCCCTATTTATGGAGTCTGGAGGTACTGCGTATCGCTATATACCGGCTCTTAATGATTCAGAAGCCCCTATTGACATGTTGGTTGCTTTGCTTGAACCAAAGCTTTAAGCGTCTATATAAAAGATATAGCGTGTTAAATAGTTCGCCTGATACACCCTGTCTTTATAAAGAAGAGCTAAAGCGATGAAAGAAACAATACTACACATGTGGGCTGATTTGCCTTGGCCTGCCGTTAAATCCAGCCCGTTTACCAGCAAAGAAAACGGTGTGCTTGATGAAAGCGCGTTTAATGTGATTGAGGTGTACAAGGTTTTTGATGCCGTCAATCATGCCTCAACCACCGTGGGCCAAGCTGCGTTATATCGCTCGCTGTCACATCCCGGCACTGACCTGAATGAAATCAAGGCCAAGCAACAAGCTATTGAAGAGTTGCGCAACAATCCCGAATTAAAGCAGGCGCTGGAGCAAATTGTCGATCATGCTGTTGCCGGTGAAAAAAGCCTGTATTTATTACTGTTTGGCAAATTTCTCGGTTCTTTTTCAACAGCCAGGGACAGTGATGAAATTGAAGGCTACGGGTATTTGCAATACAAAGGAGGTGTGGCTTTTATACTGGATTTGGTTGCCAAAACGCAAGCACTGCCCACTCCTCAAAGTAGCTATTTGGCTGATATATTCGACAAAATAAAAGCATTTACCCAAAGCCGTACTTATTTGTTAATGGAAGGGCCAGTCTATTTCACCGAAAAAGGCATCCTCACTAAAAAAGATCGCGTCAGTTTATTTCCTATCCCCGTTATATTCAGGCCACGCATATTCAAACCGTTGTTGCTAACGCTAATATTTATCTTGCTTTGCGTGTTGACGTACTTCATTGCTGGCGTCATTCCCGGTTCGGTGGCTTTTTTGGTTCCTTTTCTGCTGGTTTACTTTCCCGTAGTCGGTGGTTATGACCGTGACAACTGCATTATTCCTTTGCGTAAGGAGTTCAGGAATTCACCGGATGTTGCAGAAACTCTGGATGCGTTAGGACAGCTTGACGAATTGTTGGCATTTATGAAATTTGCCGATACCTTCGGTCACAACACGGTGTTACCCACTTTGGTGGATACAACGCATCACCGTATCAATCTTGCCGATGCCAAAAATCCAATTCTGGCCAAGGAAAATGCCAATTATGTCGGCAATGACTTTGTTTTGGAAGATGAAAAGCTGGTGTTGGTCACAGGCCCCAACAGCGGCGGCAAAACGGCATTTTGTAAAACCGTAACGCAAATTCAGCTGTTGGCGCAAATTGGCTGCTATGTTCCCGCCAAATCGGCATCGCTCACTGTTGCCGATAAAATATTCTACCAATCCCCTGAAATCAGCCATTTAAATGACGGTGAAGGCCGTTTCGGTACCGAATTAAAACGCACCAAAGATATTTTTCTGGCGACAACAGCCAAAAGTCTTGTGGTGCTTGATGAACTGTCTGAAGGCACGACTTTTGAAGAAAGAATGGAAGCCTCCTCTAATGTGCTCAACGGCTTTTATCGTAAAGGCAACAGCACCATTTTGATTACCCATAATCACCAGTTGGTTGATGACTTTGTCAAGCAGGGTATTGGGTTGGCGCAGCAGGTTGAATTTGCCAATGATGCACCGACTTACCGCTTAATCCCTGGTATTTCCCGAGTCAGCCACGCAGACCGTGTTGCCAAGAAAATTGGTTTTTCCAAAGAAGACATCGACAACTATCTGAAAGAGTCCAAATGAAAATAGGCACAGCATTATCTAACCATGCAACCAAAGCCCTGCTTTTGGGCAGCGGCGAGCTGGGGAAAGAGTTGACTATCGCACTGCAACGTTACGGCATAGAAGTCATCGCGGTAGATCGGTATAAAAATGCCCCGGCGCAACACCTGGCGCATCGCAGTCATGTCATCGACATGACCGATAGCGAGGCAATAAAAAAGATCATTGAACTGGAACAACCGGATTTTATTATTCCTGAGATTGAAGCCATTGCCACCCAAGCTTTACTTGAAATTGAACAGGACGGCAGTGCTGTTGTCGTGCCCAACGCAAGAGCCATACAGCTGACCATGAATCGGGAAGGTATCAGGGCTTTGGCGGCGGAAAAACTTAAACTGCCCACCTCAAAATACGCTTTTGCGGGAACTTTCGCTGAATTAAAAACTGCTGTTGAAAACAATATAGGCTATCCTTGTTTTATAAAGCCGACGATGTCGTCATCGGGCAAAGGGCAATCAATGGTAAAGAGTGCCGAGCAACTTGAAGCTGCGTGGAATTACGCCAAATCCAGTGGCCGGGTGGATACCGGCAAGGTGATTGTTGAAGCAAAAATCGATTTTGATTTTGAAATTACCCTGCTGGTGGTGCGAGCATTGAACGCAAGGGGCACGGTTGAAACACATTTTTGTGAACCAATAGGCCATTACCAAGAAAATGGTGATTATCGGGAAAGCTGGCAACCGCAGCCAATGAGTCATTCTGCGCTGAAAACCGCGCAGGACATCGCTTTTAAAGTGACCGATGAAATCGGCGGCCTGGGTTTGTTTGGTGTTGAATTGTTCGTACAGGGCGAAAATGTTTGGTTCAGTGAAGTCAGTCCCAGACCGCATGATACCGGCATGGTAACGATGGTGACGCAAAAGCAGAATGAGTTTGAATTACATGCCAGGGCTATTTTAGGCTTGCCGGTGGATACCCGTTTACATGCCGCCGGTGCCAGTGCGCCTATCTTGAGTAGCCTGGCAGGCAAAGATGTTGTTTATAAAGGGCTGGATAAGGCTCTGGCTGTGTCAGACAGTGAAGTCAGATTGTTTGGTAAACCGGAAGCACTGGTAAACAGGCGCATGGGGGTTGCTTTGGCAACCGCAGACACTGTTGATGAAGCCAGAAAAAAAGCGGTTGCTTCCGCGAAATCAGTAGGTGTTTGCCCTGTGTAGGTAGAAAAAAAATGATAAGAATGACAGTTTTTTTAGGCACATTGCTTGTTTCCAATACGCTGTTAGCCGGCAGTTATTATCAGTATAAAAATGCCAGCGGTGGCATTTTATTTACCAATAAAGCGACGGGGCTTAGCGGCGATTGGAAACTAATAGATCATAGAAAAATCAAGACGCACTCCGATGACTCCAACGCTAAATCGCAGTCTTTTTCTTATACCCGGACGGCGGTGTCCCCATCGGGGACACTGGGTTTTATGCACTACGGTGAACGCGAGCGCTTGAATACGCGCCATAATTCATCCTGTGGTGCGGCAAAAATCTCCCGGAATGCAAGTGGTTTAACCACTATCTCCATTCGCTCGTGTGAACCGAAAACGTCAACTTGGCCAAAAAACAATATCTACAGTGCCTCCCGATCTGCCAAAAAAGCGCAATTTAACGAAATGATTGCCCAAGCTGCACAACGGCACCAAGTGGATGAAAAATTGGTACATGCGGTAATTCAAACCGAATCAGCTTACAATCCTGATGCCATTTCTTCTGCCGGTGCCGTGGGGTTAATGCAATTAATGCCAGGGACAGCCAGGCAATACGGTGTTACTGACCGTAATGATCCCGGCCAAAATATTAATGGTGGCACACGCTACTTGCGCTACTTGCTGGATCTATTTAATTCCAATATGGATCTTGCGGTTGCTGCTTACAATGCCGGTGAAAACGCTGTCATGAAATACAATAACTCCATTCCGCCTTATCCTGAAACCCGTAATTACGTTCGTCAGGTTTTGTCGCTGTATAACAGGTAGGCGTATTAGCTGAATGCTGGATTCCACATGTAATCCGATATCCTGGATTACCGGTCGTACAGCATGTCAGCTTAATGTGTCGGTAAAATTGACAGTACGCCTAAGCCTAATACCTCCAACCGCAAATGTAGAAAATCAACACTATGGCAATGCTCCTTAAAGTGTCATATATTTTTTACTCATTTTTGCATACTCAATGTTATTATTGATAACTTGATGATTTAACTAATATTACACAATGATGCGCCGGAGTTTTTTATTGTATCGGCAAGCCTTATTAATGTAGCTATTTTTTACAAATAAACCAACTAACACCCAACAATTTGAATTTATTGTCATTGTTAAATTAATAACCACTTGATTTAATATGAAAATCAATATAAGGCATGAATTTTGCTTAGTGTCCTGAGTACCCTATGGGATGATAACCCCCAAGTTGATAAGAAACTGGGCAGCTATTCCAGAAGGTTAAGAAACATCTAGCCGCTATAGAATCGTTGAAAAAACACACCGCCTTATTGATAAGGCCTCGTTATCCTCTGAATAAATAAGCCACAGGAAGCTCATTATGCCCGTTGTCGTCTTTCTGAAAAAATATATTGCCTGGTTTGCCCTCATGGGCTTTATTGCTATATGCACTGGATGTGCTTCAGGCAGCCATCGAGTCTCTGCTGATAGCGGGGCAAATAGCCCAGTTCCCAATGAGCTGGTTGCCGCCCAGCAAGCATCGGCATCGGCGGGATTCAATACGTCTAAGCCGTTCTCCAGTCCAGGCGGTTATGATCCAGATCGTACCGACGCCACAAAATCTGCTCAGACGAATTTCAAGAAAATTTACGACAAATACAATGGGCACACAGAAAAGTTAACAGAAACCGATAAACAGGATGGAAGAAATGCTAGCCAGTCTATTGCTAACAACGATGCCATTAAACTTTACCAGAGAAATCACATTACGACAGGGCAGCTCCATTCGTTGTTTGCGGAAAACGATTGCCTGGGTCAGCGCAAAACCACTGTGCTTTATGGAAGGAATTGGAAGCCGATAGGGCATAGAAAAAACAAGATGATGCGCCCGGCCACATCGAATGCAATGCTGCGATCTTTTTTTTATAACCGGCCAGTTTCGTCGGCAGGTAGACTTGGTTCAAAGCACTTTGCTGAGCATGACCGCTTGAATTCACGTTACGATTTATTGCGGGGAGCGGCAAGGCTTTCTCGGTATACCGGGGGCGCATCGACCCTTTCAAGGCGCTCATGTGAACCGAAATTATCAATTTTCGCAAAAAATAATCCTTCCAGGGCGGCAAAGAAAGCGCAATTTAATAACATGATTACCCAAGCCGCACAAAGACACCAAGTCGACGAAAAACTGGTACACGCGGTGATTCAAACCGAATCGGCTTACAATGCCAATGCCACTTCTTCTGCCGGTGCGGTAGGGCTCATGCAGTTAATGCCCGACACCGCAAAACGGTATGGCGTAACTGACCGAAACGATCCTGATCAAAATATTAATGGTGGAACCCGCTACTTGCGGTATTTGCTGAATTTATTCAACTACAACCTCGATCTTGCCGTTGCCGCCTACAATGCCGGTGAACATGCTGTCATGAGACACAACAACGCCATTCCCCCTTACCCTGAAACACGTAATTATGTCCGGCAGGTATTGTCGCTATACAACAGATAGATTTATTGCCGGACCGTGCCAACCCAGCGCTTAATTTTTTCCACCACCCAAAGTGGCTGATCCAGACAAAGGTCATGCCCTGCCCAAGGATGCGTCACCAAATCGAATTGCCAACGCTTCTGAATAGCGCTCGAACAGGCTGGGGAAACCAAACGATCTTTTTGACTGCTGAGCAATAAGACCGGTTGCGTTGGTTTCTGGGCATTAGGTCGATAGGTGGCGGCGGCAATGATTTGGCGAAGACTATTTTGCATACTCACTGGCCGTTGCTCCTGAATTCTTGTCCACTCCAAAGCGATTAGGCCGCCGACATCACTGCGATTGCTCACCAGTTCCAGGATGGCGGCTTCACGTTTGTAGAGATTCGATTCCAGGAATAAAGCCAGAAACTTACAGTAACTTTGCCAGCGCAGGCGTTGATAAAATGGGCTTAGGCTGGCAAAGCTGGTGTTCAACAAAACCGCACCGTTGACATCGCCAGGATACGTTTTTAGCCATTCCCAAGCGACCATGCCACCTAATGAATACGCCAGTAACGTCAATGGCTGTTCCAGAAAACCCTCGTCCAATGCCTGCTGCCGAACCTGAGCCAGGATGGCTTCAATACGGTTTGGACTGGTTTGTTGATACAGGCACCCTGTACCGGGTAAATCCAGCGTGTGAACACGCGCATTCGGAAAATCTCTTTGCAAAATCGCAGGAAAATCGCCCCAATGTGCGACTTCTCGTGACAAACCACGCAGTAATAACCAGTTTTTAGCAAAACCGGTGTTAGTCATACCACAACCTCAATGCGGCTTGGTGATACACGTCTCGTTGCGCCAAGTCCAAATGCGCCCACGGTTTAGGATAAAGCAAACTGCGGTGCAAAAAATCGAGCAGAATAAAATGCCGGCGCATAACGCGCCGTTGTCGATGCGGCAACACCGGATGGAATAAACCGTGCCGATGAAACAAGTGCAGCGGATTTTTTCTAAGCCATAACCAGGAACCCATTTCCAAGGTTAACGGTATGAACAGGCGCTCATTAACATTCTGTTGTCTAAATTCGTCATACAAGTAGTCCCACAAATCACCGTTTATGACGTATTCCAGGCTCATGGGTTCGATTTTATAAATATGATACGGATAGCAGCGGTCAAACAGCTTTTTCAACGCGAAAGTCTCGGTGATGGCGGCAAATGGCTTTTTACAGGATGCGTAGGGAAACCATAACCGATCACGCAGCCCGAAACCGGAATGTAAATCCAGTGCAATCGATATCGGCGCGTTAAAGAGCTGCTGGCGCACAATCTGGCACAAGGCCTGAGCTTCGGCTTCCATTGCCGACGTATCGCCCCGATACCAAGGCAGCAATGGACTAATCCTCTGCCCGCTATAGAGCTTGGTGTTGCCCTGGCCTTCTATTGGGGCGTTACGCATCAAATCTACATCGTTACCGTTGCTGCGTGTGCCCCGATAAACTCCCACCGGATTGACGATAGGCACAAAAACCAGTCGTGACTTTTGCAAACGGGCATTAAACTCATCATCCCAATCCAATAGCTGCGTGATGGTTTGCAGGTATGCAAAGATCACTTCCGAACCGATTTTTTCCAACCCATGCACGCCGCCGAATAATCCCAACACCGGCACATCCGGTTGTTTAGAACCCAGAATAATGCAATAAACCGGAAACTCTTGGCCGCGATAGCTAATGCGCTCAAGAACCTGCACATCCGCCCTGTTTCCAAGCTGCTCGATCAGAATTTCGAGTTGCTCAAGTTCCGAAAAGCGTTTATTACTCATCCAATCAGCTTGCCAGCGATTTTTCGATATAACGTTGACGTTTCTTAGGTGCGATTTTGTCAATTTCAACCATAATCAAACTGTCAATACATTGGTTGAAGTCTGGATCGACGTTAAAATCGATGAAATGACATCCCTTGTCAACACACAATTCCACGTACTGTTTATAGAGCGTAGGCACTTTTACACCGAGTTTTTTTAACTCGCTGTTAAGAATTTTAAAGCTGGTTGAATAATCGCTGTTGAATTCAGTGGCGACAAACTGGCTACATTGCTCGGAAATAACAAACGGCGTTTTCGCTTTCGTTTGCAACAGCTCAGTTCCGAACTGCTGTTGATAAAAACCGACGATCAATTCCTTGGCTAACTGCGGATAAGCATTACTGATACTGACTGGTCCAAACAGGTATTTAATGTCCGGTTGCTCACGCAAATAAGCGCCAATCCCATACCAAAGATACTCCAGGCTGTGTTGCCCCCAATAGCGGGGTTGCACAAAGCTTCTCCCCAGCTCAATACTGTTCGGCAACAAGGCGGCAAATTCACCGCGCAAATCAAACAGGGTTTGGGTATAAAAACCTTCGATGCCGCGTGTGGCCATGATTTTGGGGCCTTCCCCGACCCGGTAAGCGCCAACGATTTCCAAATCCTTGTCATCCCACAGGACAATATGCTGGTAATAAACATCGAATTTATCCAGATCAAGGGCAAATCCCGTGCCTTCTTCAATAGTCCTAAAAGTCAGCTCCCGGAGCCGTGCAATTTCCTGCATAACCGGGCAATCGTCTTTAAACTGGTAGAGAAATATTTTTTTGCCGTCCCGCGTTTCACCCAGCAGGTGGGATTGGTACAGTTCCTTTTTGATTGCCTTGGCATCACCGGGATGAACGACGGTTTCAATGGTTTCAAACAAGGGTTTCTGGCTTTTCTTACCCAGATTCAGGACATGTTTTCGAAAGCGGCGACTGAGGACTTTGCTGTTTTCCTTGCTGTCAAAAAAAGCACTCGCAGGAATAGGGGCGCCAATCTTGAATTTGATTTCCTGGTTCTTCTTGTTGAACATCTCGCTGACCAGCAAAAAAGTGCCCAATGGTTTATACAGCATTGACAGGCTATAGAACAACGCCGAGTTTTTCGCTTTAATATAAATGGGTAAAACAGGGCTGTAACTTTTTTTGGCCAGCTTGATGAAACCGCTTTGCCATTGGCCGTCGACAATGCCTTTGGGTGTTATGCGCGACACTTCACCGGCCGGGAAAATGATAATGGCTTCATCATTTTCCAGTGCGGTCAGCATGGTTTTATAATTGTTTTTGAGATTTTTTTTGTCGGTCAACACATCCACCGGCAAAAATACCGATTGCAAATGCTCCATGTGCAACAACACACGATTGGCGACGATACGCACATCAGGACGCACCGAGCGAACCAGCTTAAGCAGAGCCAAACCGTCCAGTGTGCCGATAGGATGATTGGCAACGATCAGCAAACGCCCTTCTGATGGAATATTGTTAATCGAGTCGCCGCTGACCTGATAATTGAACTTGAAGTGATCCAGTAATTTATCAAGGAACGCAAAGCCGCGTAGATGCTGGTGTTTGGTAATAAATTCGTTGAAATTGTCTTCGTAGATCAGTTTTTTTAAGGCTTTGACGATAAGCTTATTGTCTTTGCCGAATTTTAAATTTGGATAAGTTTCTTTCAGGAGTCGTTCAGCATCAATCATGGCAAAACCGGTAATCAGTATAGGGTCTTGGAAGTATAGGCCTAAAATATGACAGCAAAATGAAACCGGGAATTAGCCCAATATCTCTACCGAAAACACAAGTAACACTCCCATTGTTTGCGGCTCCAACCGTATCAGTTCTTAGGATTTTTCAACAGCGACTCAAGCACATGAGCCGCCTTATCGCAATCCATAGCCGAATTTTCAACACGTCTACGCAACAACAGTCCCTTGTACAAGCCATCGATATCACGGGACACATACTCATTGAGATGGGCGCACATTTTGTGCATCTGTTGTTCTGCTTGCAATATCGATGGATTTGCATCTTCGTTCTCAGATAACAACATAACCTCGCTGGTCATTCTGTTTTGCAGACGAAAAACCTCTTCCACGTAACGGACAAACTCTTCGTGTGATAATCCATTTGCGCCGTATCCTCCGAAAAACATTAACGAACAGCCCGGCACTACAGCCATGAGGACGATTGATATGACGAAACGCTGGAGTTTGGTGGTATGTTTATTTTGTACGTCCAACTCCGTTTTTTCCATTTGAGCGTGGTGCATTTTATAACCCTAATACCTTATCCATTGAGCTTATAAGGATAGAAAAATAGCACACACCAACGCTTACTGTTCCACTGCAATAAAATACCTTTAACATTGTTCGGGTTTTTTGTATTATCAGAATGTTTTTAGGCGTAAAAACCTTAGCCTATATTGTTTATAGCTATAAAAAATCTAACGAACAAGGACCCACAATCATGACTGAAAAGACGGTAAGCAAATATCTGCTCAATCTTGAAAAATATTTTGCCAATGACAATCCAATATTGTTACAGGCAGCAAAAATTTTTCATGAGCTGGATCAGGTCGAATATGATTTGGGGCTCATCGACATGGATGAAACGACCGCCAGCAAGAGATCATGGTGGCCCATCGTGAGTTTGATCGGCGGCAATTCTACCGCGAAGTCGCGATTTATTAATAGCTATTTTGGTTCGGAGCTATTGTTTTCAGGTATTCAGGCCTCCCATCACAAATTTACCGCATTACTGTACAGTACCCAGCCTGCTTCGACCATTCTGCCTGGCACCGCATTGGATGTCGATCATCGCTATCCCTTCTATCAAATCAGCCATAAGATTGAGCAACGGCAAGCAGGGGAAGGTGAGCGCATTAACGCCTATCTGGAATTGCGTACGCTCAACAGCGACCGTTTGAAGAATAGATTATTCATTGATGCACCCAACATGAGCGCGGCCCCCAACAATCCAGTCATTTCATTGCTCACGCAACACGTCGTTGAAAACTCCGATCTCGTGTTTGTATTTACCGACGTTTTTGACTCGTCTACGCCACTCATTGATGAATTAATAGCCCATATTATCCGGCAGCAAGATTTAAATAAATTTGTTTATCTTATAGATGGGCCGGCGCCGACGTTTTATCCTACCCGGCACGACGACCTTATTGCGTCCTGGCAAAGAAAGCTTGCCGAATTTGGGCTGGACACAGGCCAGTTTATCGTTGTGCCCCATCAACAGGGCATTGGCAGCCCGACTAACAGAATGGATTTTGCCGAAATAGACCAACGTATGGCCAATGCCGACCATAACCGGTCTTACCGTATTTTGCATGCGTTGGACTTAAACATACATGAACTTGACAGTGTGCTTATATCGGAGGTCAAGCAAAACATTACCATTTGGAAAGATCGTTCAAACATGTCCAGCTTAGTTGTGCTAGGCTTTATTGCTAGCTTGCTCGTACTTGCAGAAGTGCAAATTGGGATACTGGATCTTTTGATAGACCCTATCATTGGCCCTATAATACTCACGGTGTTAGTGGCAGTGATGATACCGTTGCATTTAATGTTTAATAGGATTTATGCGAAATTTACCATTGAACGATTAAATGTACGACAAAAAGAATTGCAATTAATGGAAAACCTATCTGGACTTTTTGAAAAAAACCTGACATTTTCGCGTATTATGCTATCACTTTCCGAGCCTGTGGGATGGAATAAAAAAACAAAAGCGCGTTTAGCGCAGTTGTCTAACAAAACCAAAGAGCTGGTGCAGTCACTGAACGACAGCTTTAGCGCTTATCGGGATCAGGTGCAATCCTAAGTGGACTTTTACAAGGCTATTCGACAAGATTTTAATAATAAATTCCGTATAACCAAGCAAACCAAGTTATGGATGTTTTAAAACAGTATTTGCCTCTTTGCTGGTTACAAAGCAATCCGCTTGACTTACCAAGGTCGATAGCATTTTTTAGGCAAAATTTGCTGTTTTCTTTTGTTATCGAATATTTGATGCAGGCCAATATGACCGATGATCCTGTCGAAGCGTTTTTCGAGGTCAGCATAGAAACTTTTTTAACCCTGTTGTTTATTGGTTTATTGATGTTCTTAAATAAAACGCTTTACGTTTATATTCAGATAACAACAGCGATCTTATTTTGTGCAAACGTCATTTCGGTTGCGATTGTGCCGGTGATGGTTTGGCTGACTGTTACCGAAGACCTTTTGAGTTATTACGTATTAGGGCTTTTGTTATTATGGGACTTTGCCGTAGTGGCCTACATTATGAAGCGAAGTATTATCATTAACACCCCAGCCAGTATCGCTTTGGCATCATTTTATTTTATTGCGACGTACTTAGGTGCTTTTGCCTTGGGGCAGTTGATTTAAAGTTAAGTGCACTGATTCGGGTACAGCTGGAAATAGCCGTACCCGAAGGTGTTCATCTGTAAGCACTTCTCTAAAAACAACGTTTAGATAAGGGGTAGCCTTGTTGAGGATAACCCTATTGCTGTGGATATCCTTGTTGTTGAGGGTAGCCCTGCTGTTGTGGATAACCCTGTTGCTGTGGATATCCTTGCTGCTGCGGATAGCCTTGTTGTTGAGGGTAGCCCTGTTGCTGTGGATAGCCTTGTTGGGGAGCGCCTTGCTGAGACCCTGCATTATTATTGGCAACAATAGCCAATTCAACGCGACGATTTTGCGCACGGTTTTCTTCGCTGGTGTTAGGCACTTTAGGGTTGCTTTCGCCCATACCACGTTGGCTCAGACGTGCATAGTTAACACCATGCTGTGATAAGTACCCGGAAACACTGGCTGCACGTCTTTCCGATAATTTTTGATTGTAGGCATCAGCGCCGGAATCGTCAGTATAGCCAGCAACAGTGATGGTTGAGTCGGGGTATTTGTTCAGTACATTGGCTACGGAATCCAAGGCGCCGGTCGCTTGCGAAGTTAAATTTGATGAATCAAAACCAAAAGTAATGCTGCTAGGCATATTGAGGCTGAGTGTATTTTCGGAGGTTCTAGCGACTTCAATACCGGTACCTTGCAAAGATTGCTGCATTTCTTTTTCCTGGTGATCCATATAGGCACCTACCGCCGCGCCTACTGCGCCACCCGCCAAGGCTCCCCATCCGGCATTTTTAAGGTCATTGCCGCCAAACGCTGTACCAGCCGCTGCACCCACTACCGCACCGAGCCCCCCACCTGCCGCCGTTTTGCTGAGGCTGGATTGTCCGGTATTAGGGTTGGTAACACAAGCCGATAACAGGACTGTACTACTGATACTTACAAGCAAGATTTTTTTTATCATTTTTTGCAACCTTTTTTAATGTTAAGACTTCTGATGAAGTCAGTGAATGATTAGGTTATTTTTAATTTATGGTTAGTTCAATGCTATACAGTTGGGCTGAAGCAATAGCCCTTTTGCAAAATTTGCCGTTGAACTATAGCACAGCTTTTCTTAACAGAAGCTGAAGCAAAAAACCGTTTTACATGTTTGTATGATGGGTAACGACTGAGCTGTATTAATTCAATTTCCGTTGCGTGTGCTGAATTGCCATGATTAAATAGCAAAATACCAGAAGGAAAGCCATGTACTGTTGCATAAAAGACAAGTATCTTATTGAAAACACAATAAAAAAATCCCGTTTTATCGGCGTTGTCATGCCGTGCAATGATGAAAAGGATGTCCACACCGATCTTAAATATCTTGCCGCCCAATATGCTGATGCCAGCCATATTGCCTTTGCTTATCGGCTTAAAACCGACAACGGCTTGGTTTATCGCTTTCATGATGCCGGAGAGCCTACCGGCACTGCTGGCAAGCCTATTTTTCAGCATATCGAAGGCAAAAACCTGATTAACCTTCTGGTGGCAGTTATTCGCTATTTTGGCGGCGTTAAACTGGGCGCTGGCGGTTTAGTGCGTGCGTATGGCAATGCCGCCAGAGAGGTTATAGAAGCAGCGGAAATACTACCCTTTATTCAGGTGGAAAACGTACAGCTAACCTTGGATTATCATCAATTACAACCCCTGGCGTTTTTATTAAAAAAACTCGATGGAGTAATTGTAAAGCAGGAGTTTGCCGGCCAGATTCAGGTTGTTATTCAGCTTCCAACAAAAAACACCGAAACGTTGTTACAGACTTTTTCCGGCAGTAACTTTTCTTATTAGGCAACAAAAAACCTGCCTCGTCAGAAAACTTGCGAGTTCTTGTACTTCGTTGATAAACATTCGCTTCCCCTTTTGAAAAGGGAGGCTAAACAATTACATTTAGGAAAAATGTTCGAACGTATTACCATGAGCGCACACAGCGACTGTCAAAACCCGCCTTCGATACCAACGGTGATCTGATGTATAAGGCATTCTTTAAACTATCCCTGATTTGATCCAGTCCATCCATGAAAACGAACGCCATTAACGTTGATGTACTTTGCGTAGGCCATGCGTCTTACGACCTTATTTTTTCCGTAACGCATCATCCTGGCGATGATGAAAAAATTTTTGCAACGGCATTAATGGGTTGTGGCGGTGGGCCTGCCGCCAATGCCGCCGTTACTGTTGCACGACTGGGCTTTAAAGCCGCTTTTGCAGGATATTTAGGACATGATGTTTATGGCGACTCACATGTGCAAGAGCTGATAAATGAGGGCGTAAATACAGACCTTGTTGTTCGCGGCCTATCCCCCACGCCACTTTCGACTATTCTGGTTAAACCGGACGGTAAGCGGGCGCTAATCAACTACAAAGGCGACACCCAACCTTTGGCCGCAAATGCCATCGACTTTTCTGCCATCAATGCAAAAGTCGTGCTGTTCGATGGGCATGAACCGGAAATATCCGTTCCTTTGGCCGAGATGGCGCATAAACACGGCATTCCTACGGTATTGGATGCTGGCTCTTTACACAAAGGCACTTCGGCGTTAATGGATAAGGTCGATTATCTGGCTTGCTCTGAAAAATTCGCGCAACAAGTATCTGGCGACATCGAAACGGCTTTAATGCAACTGGCAGGTTTATCACCCAATGTAATTATCACGCTGGGCGAACATGGCCTGACCTGGCAACGCGGTCAAGAACGCGGAACTGTACCCGCTTTTCCGGTAAAGGCCGTTGATACCACAGGCGCGGGCGATGCCTTTCATGGCGCACTCGCCGCTGCTGTGGCCTGTGGAATGGGTTGGCAGGACACCTTACGTTATGCGAGCGCTGCGGGGGCGCTGTGCTGTACAAAAACAGGGGCACGCCCTGGCTTGCCTTCAAAGAAAGGGCTCGAAGCCTTGTTTCCCCCACCAACTCCGAACCGCGATTGAATCAGTATCTTAGCGTCGTGCTGTTGCCACCAATCTAAATCTTCTAAAGCATTTTCAGTCCACGTAAGCCTTAACATCTATTTCTCTTACCTGTCCTTGTTGATGTTGTAATACGCCTTCACGTAGGCGATCCGCATTTACCGGATTATTAGCAAATACAAGGTTTCCATTAGACTGCTGTATTCTTTCGCCTCCAAGATAACCACCTCTTGTTCGAATTCTTTGCTAACTGAAATAACTTCGTGATTTTTTAAAACACGCTCAAAAATTTTTGAGAATTGCGCATTGCATTCCTGAAAACTAACCTGTTGTATTGACATCAGTTGCTCCCCCTCGTTACTTAATTGCCGATTATCCGAATACGCGCAAACTTCCTTTTGCCGATTTGGTAAATATGTTCAGTGCCAACAGCAATCGCCATTTTTGGATCGGAAACTTTTTCACCGTCAATTTTTACCGCACCCTGGTTAATCATGCGTATTGCTTCCGAGGTACTGCCGGTCAATCCGGTATCTTTCAACACATTGGCAATGCCGTAGCTGTCGGTATTAATGGCCAATTCCATTTCATCCATTTCATCGGGCATGGCACCGCGCTGAAAACGGGCCTCAAAATTTTCCAAAGCTTTGCGGGCGGCAGCGGCACTATGGAATCTTTCGATAATTTCTTGCGCCAATTTAATTTTGTAGTTTCTTGGATTTGCCCCTTGCTTACAGTCTTCCAGCCAGGCATTAATTTCCGTCATTGGCCTAAAGCTCAGCAGTTCAAAGTAACGCCACATTAAGTCATCAGATATAGACATGATTTTTCCGAACATATCATCGGCAGAATCGGCGATACCAATATAATTATTGAGCGACTTGGACATTTTTTGCGTACCGTCCAAACCTTCGAGAATCGGCATGGTCAGCACCACTTGCGGTTTTTGGCCAAATACTTCCTGTAATTGCCTACCGACCAGCAAGTTGAATTTTTGGTCAGTACCGCCCAGTTCAACATCCGATTGCATGGCAACAGAATCATAACCCTGAATTAATGGGTATAAAAATTCATGGATAGCAATCGGCTGGCCACTTTTAAAGCGCTTGCTGAAATCATCCCGTTCCAGCATTCTCGCCACCGTATGTTTGGCTGCCAACTGGATTAAATCAGCAGGAGACATGGTATTCATCCAAGCCGAGTTAAACATAACCTGCGTTTTTTCAGGATCAAGGATTTTGAAAATTTGATCCTGATAAGTTTGGGCATTGGCCATGACTTCTTCACGTGTCAAGGGCTTACGGGTAACATTTTTACCGGTCGGATCACCGATCATGCCGGTAAAATCACCGATCAAAAACAGGATTTGGTGGCCAAAATCCTGAAACTGCTTTAATTTGTTGATTAAAACCGTATGCCCCAAATGCAGGTCGGGCGCAGTCGGATCAAAGCCCGCCTTAATCCTTAACGGCCTATTTTCTTGAAGTTTTTTAACCAATTCGTGTTCAACTAAAACCTCTTCAACGCCTCGAAGCAGGTTCGACAGTACATCTTCTTGCAATTTTTTTCTCCATGCATGCGATCTTTTAAGTACGGATATTATAGGGTTAATGCACTTATCGGCAGAATAAAATCTTCAATTTGAACTAATATTGGTAAATATCTGGGAAACATTTTAAAATGTTTTAAATAACAATTTATGGTTTTATTATTTTGATTAAATTTCAACAACTTGGCAAAACTATCGTGAAAAATAAAATTTATGCCTCCTTATTTACCGGGATGGTTTTGGTTTTTGCGGCAACCTCCGGTCATGCCAAGTCTACTAAAATCAAGTCATTTCGTGGTGTTACCCATACGCGCATCATGAGCCATCGATTAAAGCCCGGTGAAACGCTCGCCGATGTGTATGCAAGAGTGCGTGCCAATGATGCCGAATATCACGAGCTGGTGAGCGCCAATACCAGTGGCACCCGTATTGCTACCATCTCAAGCCAAACACCTTTGCAATCCATGCGTACCAGTTATGGGTTTGGGCGTTTGTCTTATAATGACAGGTATGATGCACACGGCATATCTACAACAGGCAGAAGCCGGTTTTTCTTAAGGCCACCCACAAAAATAAACACACAACATTTCAGACGTTACGGCACACGCCCTGTCACCAGCGCACAAGGCACCATTCGCTCGACCTTGGCGGCAGCCGGGCGGAGTGCTGGATTGTCACCTGACGTGATGGAACAGCTCGCGCAAATTTTTGCTTGGGATATTGATTTTGCAACCGACTTGCATAACGGCGACCGGTTTACTGTGGTGTATGAAAAAGGTGGGTTTGACAGCGACGATGAGATTGTCGCCGCAGAATTTACCAATGAAGGCAGGACACACCGTGCAGTGCGCTATATCGACCAGCAAGGCAACACTGGATATTACACGCCGGAAGGCCTGTCTTTGCAAAAATCGTTTTTAAGTACGCCCGTTGACTATGCCCGCATCAGTTCGCATTTTGACCTCAACCGCAGACACCCGATTTTAAACCGTATTCGTGCGCACAAAGGTGTCGATTATGCCGCTCGCACCGGCACACCTATCAAGGCAACCGGAAATGGTGAAGTGACTTTCCTGGGTCGCAAGGGCGGCTACGGGCAGACCGTTATTATCAGCCATGGCGAACATTACGAAACACTGTACGCGCATTTGTCCGATTTCAAAAATGGCTTGCAAAACGGCAGTCACGTCCGGCAAGGCGAAGTCATTGGTTATGTCGGACAATCCGGCCTTGCTACCGGCCCGCATTTGCATTATGAATTCCGCGTCGATGGCGAACATCGTAATCCGTTGACAGTCACTGCACAGTTGTCGCGTCCATTGCCTGCCAATAGTGCTTCTATGACTGATTTTAAAATGCAAACGCAACGCACTTTGGCGCAATTAAATCAGGCTAAAGCCAAGACTTTATTTGCCAGAAGTTATTCCAGGTATAATTAAAAAAATTTGGGTTATATCCAGGGCAATCGCGCTATGCCAAAAAACATTTATGAATCAATATTATAATTATTGATAATGTTTCTCATTTTGTAGGTAACATTTTGATTTTCCGACAAATCAAAATGTCAAATCCGATCGCCTTGGGGTTATAATTAATCGGTATCCCGCAAAGCTGGAATTGTTATATCCTGGCTAATTCTACGATCTGCATCAGCTACGATCTAAATCTATTGGAGTTACAGAGGCGAACCAATTTTAGTTCACAGCCATTGGTTCTATATGCGTCCTTATCCAGTCTGCAAACTCTGTTTCAGACAAACTTCCTTCTGCGAACTTTAGCAACGTGAAAACACAAGAAGAATCGTCTGCCGTCAGTTCATATCCATTCAAAGCGAGAAATAGTTCCGTAGCAGTGGAGGCGGTTCGCTTATTTCCATCCATGAACGAATGATTTTGGGCAAACCAAAGCCATAAGCAGTTGCCAAAGCCGCCCATCGCAAAGCTGACCGGCTGGCAAGATTGCTGTGAATAAAACACTGGTATCAAGGCCAGTCCGATTGAGTACTCCGTTAGCGTACCAAACTGCGCTCTGATGCTAAGCCAGCGTGAGTTCGGGATAAGAAATGAAACACCTTCTTTCTTAATCTATTGATTTTAAATTAGAAAAAATATATGAAAATTGAGTTTTCTCTCACTAAAAAGGTGAATTTGGAGATAAATTTGTGGATGTTGGGCAATTTTTTACTATTTTTCATCTGATTACACAAAAATCAATATGTTAGAAATTTCTTATCCCGAACTCACGTTAAACCAGCACCGTACAAAAAACAATCTGTACAATGGAAGATTCAATGAATCGCCGAACTCATGGCTTTTAACGGTTAATTGTCGCTGCTATCTAACCAATCTTCTAGCTTCTTCAGTGCGGCTCCTAATAATTTGCTGTCACTTGGTTTATTTTCAATCAGAAACTCCCATTTGCTGTTGGTGTTACGTTTGATTTTGATATGGGTACGAAACAAGAATGCAACCGCCATGAAGGTGGCAACTTCTGCACCTGTTGTAAAATTTTTGGTGGCATTGGGATTTTTGCTGAGTGCTTCGATAGCAATCGCTTGTTGTGGATTTTCTGCCAGCACCGCCAATACATCTTGTGACAAGTCGGCTGGAAGCTGTTTGCTTATAAAGGCATTTGCCGTAAATTCTGCTACCCATGTTGGGTAATCTGGGTTGCTAGCTGCAATGGTTTGCAGGATTTGTTGTGTCTGTTCTGAAGATAT
Source organism: Methylobacter tundripaludum (assembly GCA_005239965.1). Lineage (GTDB taxonomy): Bacteria > Pseudomonadota > Gammaproteobacteria > Methylococcales > Methylomonadaceae > Crenothrix. The sequence continues at coordinate 92 of SBAV01000417.1, read as the reverse complement.
GGTGTTGATGGTTGTCATTTAAGGGCCTTCCTCCGAATAAGATTAACGGATTAGTCGAAATTTTGTGTTCATTACAATATCATATACAATAT
>SBAV01000333.1 GCA_005239965.1 Methylobacter tundripaludum | reverse complement strand
TTTCATAACCTGTTCAATTGGCCGGATTCTGTCATTGAGATTCAACCCGATGGTTCAGACGCTGCCGATGTGCTGTCAACTCTTGCCGCCCAACCGGATCGGCTTATAGAAATAAGTTGCCGAAATGCGAGAGAGGCACTGTTGCGCCATGACTGGCTTTACCGATGGAAGCAAATTCTTAATATTACAGGCCTTACGCCGGGTCCACAGTTGGAACTTCGTGAAAATAGACTAAGAACAATGGCTATGCAAATAGATACCGGAAAATACCGTAGCTTCATTGACTCCGCTAAATAGAATGGGTACGCAAAAATCTTTTCTCATCGTCGGCGGTGGTTTGGTGGGCTTGGCGACCACTTATCAGCTACTGGAGCGATTCCCGCTGGCTCGCGTCACCTTACTTGAGAAAGAAGGGCGGGTTGGTGTACACCAAAGCACGCATAACAGCGGCGTATTACACGCAGGCCTTTATTATAAGCCCGGCTCAAATAAGGCAAGATTAGCGGTCGCCGGCATCCGGCAAATGACAAGATTTTGTCGTGCGGAAGGCATCGCACATGAAATTTGCGGCAAACTGGTGGTGGCGGTAACCCCCGAAGAGCAGTCCAGGCTTGATGAATTGCTGCGCCGGGGCACAGCCAACGGACTGCAAGGGTTGCGCAAGGTCGATGGGGCTGAAATGCGCAAAATAGAACCCCATGTCAACGGCCTTGCCGCTATCCATGTGCCGGAAGAAGGCATTGTTGATTATCGGCAGGTCTGTGATCGATTGGCTCTTCGCATTCAAGAACGGGGTGGACGCGTAGTCACCCACGCAAAAGTCGAACGCCTGGAACACAAAGCCAGCACATGGATCGCTACCACAGCGACAGCGGAATTTAATGCCGATTACCTGATTAATTGCGCCGGATTGCATTGTGATCTTGTGGCCGAACTGGCAGGAGAGCCTCGTGACTTACGGATTATTCCATTTCGTGGCGAATATTACCATCTCAATCCTGCTGCCCAGCAATTGGTAAAAAATCTGATTTACCCTGTGCCCAACCCACAATTTCCGTTCCTCGGAGTCCATTTTACACGGATGATACAAGGTGGTGTTGAGGCCGGTCCGAATGCAGTTCTTGCCTTTGCACGTGAAGGCTATCAATTAACAAAATTTAACCTGCGTGATATGCAGGACATGCTGTTTTTCCCAGGGTTGTGGCGGTTTCTCAACAATTATCCTGCTATGGCATGTTCAGAACTGATTCAATCATTCAGCAAAGAACGCTTTTGCCGGGCACTTCAACGTCTTGTACCCGATATTAACGCCGCCGACCTTGTGCCTGGCGGCTCTGGCGTTCGTGCGCAAGCTATGATGCCTAATGGGGATTTGGTCAATGATTTTCATCTGCTGATCCGTGAAAATGCCCTGCATGTTCTTAATGCGCCCAGCCCTGCCGCTACAGCGTCATTGGCCATTGGAGAACACATTGTTAATCAATTGCCAATTTAAGACAGATATGGAAATTGGAGGGCTAAGGGAGTTAAAAACCGGAAACTTGCCCCTGCAAAGCATAGGTACTTATACCTATTGTAGCGAATATTCATGTCTGTAAAATTAAGCGGCAACAGTCAATTTTGAAAAATTATTGTAATAGGTACTACGTAATCTATCTATGAAACTATTGCAGTATTTTCAAATAAACAAGATATCAGTCTAAGACCGAGGAAATACTCACTGGCAAAAAACCACTCACAATCGATTTCTCTTTAATTGATGGAAAGGAATTTTAGGATGATAAAGAAATGAAAATATTGATTACTGGGAACATGGGCTACATTGGGCCGACCGTGACCAAACAACTACGTTTATCCTATCCAGATGCCGTACTGGTCGGTTTTGACATCGGATACTTTGGGAGATGTATCACAAATGCCAATATACTTCCTGAATACAGGCTTGATCTCCAGTATTTTGGGGATATGAGGCAGTTCCCTAAAGACATCTTGAAGAATGTGGATGCTATAGTTCATCTGGCAGGCATTTCCAATGACCCTATTGGGAACAAGTTTGAAGAAGTCACCCTGGGTATTAATTATCGCGCAAGCATCGATTTGGCCAACAAGGCGAAAGAGGCCGGGGTAAAATCATTTGTGTTCGCTTCCAGCTGTAGCATGTATGGTTCCGCAGACGACAGTGCAAGGACGGAAAAATCGCCCTTAAACCCACTTACCGCCTATGCAAGATCCAAGGCATTGACAGAACAAGACCTGGAACCCTTGGCTTCTGAAACCTTCAAGGTTACCTGCCTCAGATTTTCGACAGCCTGCGGTTGGAGTGACCGGTTAAGATTGGATCTGGTCCTGAATGATTTTGTAGCGGGTGCCGTTGCCTCAAAAAAGATCACCATCCTAAGCGACGGCACGCCGTGGCGGCCCTTGATCAACATCAAGGATATGGCGCGTGCCATAGATTGGGCTATCAGCAGGGAATTGGCGAATGGGGGAGACTTTCTGGCAGTGAATGTAGGCAGTGATGAATGGAATTATCAAGTCAAGGAGCTGGCCCAGGAAGTTGCCAACGTTATTCCCGGCACTGATATTTCGATAAACAAGGATGCCCAGCCGGATAAACGTTCCTATAGGGTCAATTTTAACCTTTTTAAGGCACTCGCCCCTTTGCACCAGCCGAAAACCAGTTTGGCGGATTCCGTCAAAGAGCTGTATGACGGGCTTGTTGGCTTGGGATTTAGGGATGGGGAATTTAGAAACTCACAGTATATGAGGCTTAACATCCTTGCCGAACTTCAGGAAAAGGGACTGGTGAATGACAAGCTTCAATGGATAAAGATGATGTAACCGAAGGTTAGGTATCATTCATTAAAGTAACAGGAGAGTAAAGTGCAGCATAGCCCAGTTTGTAGATTTTGTAAGACCCCCTTAAAACATACGTTGGTTGATCTTGGTATGTCCCCGCTTTGCGAGAGCATCTTGGGCCCTGAGCAACTGAATCATATGGAGGCCTTTTACCCGCTTCGTGTGTATGTGTGTGAAACGTGTTTCCTGGTTCAGCTTGAAGAATATGTCAGCCCCGAAGAAATATTTAATGAATATGCCTACTTTTCTTCTTATGCCGTTTCGTGGCTACAACACGCGAAGCATTACACGGATTTGATGGTCGAGAATTTTGGCATTAATTCTGAAAGTCTCGTCGTCGAGTTGGCCAGTAACGATGGTTATTTGCTGCAATACTTTGTCGAAAAAGGCATTCCAGTACTGGGTATAGAGCCAGCCCGAAATGTGGCAAAGGTGGCACTCGAAAAAGGTGTCCCGACTATTGTGGAGTTCTTCGGGGAAAAACTGGCCGAAGAGCTGGTATCCAAGGGCAAACGGGCGGACTTGCTTCTGGGGAACAATGTATTGGCGCAAGTGCCCGATCTCAATGATTTTGTGGGTGGCATGAAAATACTGCTCAAACCACAGGGCATCATTACCCTCGAATTCCCCCATCTAAGCTGTTTGATGCAGGAAAATCAGTTTGACACCATTTACCACGAGCATTTTTCCTATTTCTCATTCATTGCGGTAGAGAAGATTTTAGCCGCCCACCAGCTCACTGTTTTTGATGTAGAAGAACTGACTACCCATGGTGGTTCTTTGAGAATTTATGCACGGCACACGGCGGATACAACAAAGCCGATCAGCGCGAAGGCAAACGAACTCAGAAGCAGGGAGGAGGCTGAGGGATTAACCCACATGGAAACCTATTCCGCGTTTTCCGAGCAGGTCAAAGAAACTAAGCGCAAGCTGCTGGAATTTCTGATTAAAGTGAAGCGCGAGGGAAAAGCCATTTGTGGTTATGGCGCACCAGGAAAGGGTAATACCTTGTTGAACTATTGCGGGATCGGGACGGATTTTATTGACTACACGGTTGATCGCAATCCCTATAAGCATGGCAAGTTCACGCCGGGCACGCATATTCCGATATACCCCACAGAAAAAATCAGGGAAACACGCCCGGATTACTTGCTGATATTGCCGTGGAACTTTAAGGATGAAATCATGGGGCAACAGGCTTATATCAAAGAATGGGGCGGGCAATTTATTGTTCCCATTCCAGAAGTTAAAGTCTATTCATGATTTTCACCGAAACCAAACTCAAAGGCTCATACCTCATTGATATTGAGAGATTATCGGATGAACGGGGTTTTTTTGCCCGTTCATGGTGTCAAAAAGAGTTTTTAGCTCAGGGATTGATGTCTGAATTAGTGCAATGCAGTGTTTCCTTCAATGCAAAGAAAGGGACATTGCGGGGGTTGCATTACCAGATAAAGCCTCATGAAGAAGTTAAACTGGTTCGTTGTACCATGGGATCGATTTATGATGTCATTGTAGATATGCGCCAGGATTCGCCGACTTTTGGGCAGCACGTTGGTTTTGTTCTTTCAGCGGATAACCATAAGATGCTGTATGTTCCAGAAGGCTTTGCCCACGGCTTTCTCACTCTTGACGACAATACCGAGGTGTTCTACCAGATGTCTGAGTTTTATGCGCCTGAACACGCAAGAGGGTTTAGGTGGAATGATCCACTGTTCAACATCAACTGGCCAGCAGAGCTACAGCTTATATCTGAACGAGATCGAAATTTACCGGACTTCATCTTAGGTGATTTTCGATAAACAATATACCTGCATCCTGTTTTAATTTATCCACAAAAAACACAAAAAACACGAACAATGGGCAATAACATAATATTTC
>SBAV01000173.1 GCA_005239965.1 Methylobacter tundripaludum | reverse complement strand
TCATTCGAGTGCAGGTAGGCTATCTGAAGCGTGAAAATTTCGAGGCGGTTCAAGTATAGAGATTTTTAAGCTGATTGTCAGTAAAGTAAAATGTGAAATATTACCTTTTTGAAAAGCTGATTAAGACATGACGTTAAAGGAAATCCCCCAACAAACGCTAGATAACCAGACTGTAAATTGATTAAGATAGCGATGGCGGTTATTATTTCTATGCCTAAATGAAGTCACAAGCACCTTCATGACGATTAACAAGTTTTTCATTAGCGGTTAGAAAATAACTTCCACCGCCGCCTATAATCACAATTAGAATAAAAACATGAAAAAAATATTAATAACTTTATTGTTTACTTTTTTAGCATTTAATTACACTGTTAATGCTACGGAACACCATAGCGGCCATATAGGCGGCGGACGCAACGCCGGTGCGGGTGGCGGTAACTGTTCAAAACCGAAATTGGAGAAATTTTTGCCACCCAATATGGCCGAAGTAGCGCCAGGATCGGAATTTTCATTTGTCGTTTTTAACATCGACAAACCTGAACAGCTTGCAGTCACCGCAAAAAAGCTTCCCGTTGACATCGCCGCTGAATTTAAGGATCCGTTTTACCTGGTGACCGGCAAATTACCGGACAGCTTACGTAACACAGTAGCCCGCATTAATATTAAGGTTAATGCCAAATCAAACAATTGTGAAGCCGAGAGTGGCTGGTTAGTCAAAATAGCTGAATAATGCGCTGTTCACCGTGTGCAAATCGGGCATAACGCCTCCTTGCCCGATTTGCCGTTATTTCCATTTTCGGCTTTCCCTGTAAACTGATTGCCCTTATCCATCACCGGCCCTTTTCATGCTGAGTTACCGTCACGCCTTCCATGCAGGAAATTTTGCCGATGTTTTAAAGCATCTTGTTCTCCTGCACATCATTGACTACCTGAAAAAAAAAGATAAGCCACTGTGCTATATCGACACCCATGCCGGACCTGGAAAATATCAACTGACCAGTGAGTTTGCCTTAAAAAACCGCGAATTTGACAACGGTATCAACCTATTATGGCTACGGGATGACCTGCCCGAATGCGTTGCGAAGTATGTCACTTTAATTAAGTGCTTCAATACTTCTGGTGCGTTAACGCATTACCCCGGCTCCCCTTTGATTGCCAAATACCTGTTACGTGACCAAGACCGTCTATTCTTATATGAATTGCATACAACCGAAATAAAATCGCTCATTGATCGGTTTAAGGGCGAAAAAAGCGTGAAAGTCTTCCATGCCGATGGCTTAAAAAACAGCTTAGGCCTGCTGCCTCCCAGCCAACATCGCGGGTTGGTTATGATTGATCCCTCTTATGAGATAAAAAATGATTACCGGCAGGTGGTAGAAGCGTTAGTAGCCATGCACAAACGTTTTGCTGGCGGCACGTATGCACTGTGGTATCCCGTTATCGAACGCCATCGCCAGCAACAGCTTGAAAAAGCCATCATCGCTACCGGCATAAAAAACATAAGCTTGTTTGAGCTGGGTATTCATGCCGATAGCAGCGGACACGGCATGACCGCAAGCGGCATGATTGTCATCAACCCGCCGTGGACATTAGCGGCGCAAATGGAGCAGGCTTTACCGTATTTGGCAAAAGCACTGGGTAATAACGGAATGGGATTCTACCGGATAAAAACCTTAACTGAAGAATGACTATTGGGGGTTGAAACTTGCCGGACAGCAGGTACATTAACGAGGGGACAATACTTTATTGCCCAAGTTATGAAAAAAGCGTGATACCCTATAAAACACTTCATACAATTTATTTTAACAGTCTGGATTATTAGTTGATGACACCGCGTTACTTAAAATATTTCTGGTTTTCAGTTGCCCTGTTTTTGCCTTCCTTGTCTATAGCCGCTGAAGACTTGACAGCAGCTAGCACCCTACAACCATTAAATTTAACCCAGCATTGGAATGGATACCTGTGTTTGGTTTTATTTGCCGTCGCTTACTTGTTTGCCATGACGGAAGAGGTCACTGACTTGCGCAAATCAAAGCCTATGGTGCTGGCCGCCAGTTTGATTTGGGTGTTCATTGCCATAGTCTACGCCGACAAAGGCATGAGCGAACAAGCTGGCCTCGCTTTTCGGTCTTCTTTGGAAGGTTACGCTCAGCTGTTTTTGTTTATCATGGTATCGATGACTTATCTGAACGCTATGGAAGACAGGGGGGTATTTGAAAACTTAAGGGTCTGGTTATTAAGTAAAGACTTCAGTTATCGCCAGTTATTCTGGATAACCGGTATCCAGGCTTTTTTCATTTCCTCGGTGTGCAATAACTTGACGACAGCATTGTTGATGGGTTCGGTGATTATCGCTATGGGCAAAAGCGAGCCCCGGTTTATCACATTGTCATGTATCAACGTGGTCATCGCTGCCAATGCCGGCGGCTCGTTCAGTCCATTTGGCGACATCACCACCTTGTTGGTCTGGCAAAAAGGCGTAGTGCCATTTGCTGATTTCTTTTGTCTGTTACTTCCTGCCATCGTCAACTTTACCTTACCTGCTGCGGTAATGCACTTTGCCATCCCTAAAAAGCAACCTGAAGCCGTACAGGAAGACCAACAAATGAAACGTGGCGGTTTGGTGATCATCTTTTTGTTTATATTGACCATCATTACGGCTGCAAGCTTTGAAAACTTTTTGGGATTACCGCCTGTTGCTGGCATGATGCTAGGTTTAACCTATTTAAAATTTTTCAGTTATTACTTGCAGAAAACATCGGGGCATTCAGATATACCATCCCATGAATTAACCGGTGCAGAAATGGCCAATATTAAACAGCAGGCCGTGGACGGCAAAATAGACTATTTTGCCCCCATGAAAATGATGAATAGCCCCTTGTACAAAGAAGCAGAACTGGATCAACCTTTTGATGTTTTTAATAAAGTTGCCAACCTGGAATGGGATACGCTGTTGTTTTTTTATGGTGTCATGGTGGCTGTTGGCGGCTTAAGTTTCATCGGTTATATGGAAGTGGCTTCCATGTACCTGTATTCGGATATGAACCCAACCGTTGCCAATATCTTGGTCGGCATTGCTTCTGCTTTCATCGACAACGGTACCATTATGCTGGCAGTATTGACGATGGCACCGGATATTTCTCAAGGCCAGTGGTTATTAGTAACCTTAACCGCCGGTGTGGGTGGTAGCTTGTTGGCGGTCGGTTCAGCAGCAGGTGTGGGCTTAATGGGGCAAGCCAAAGGCGTTTATACTTTCACCAGTCATTTAAAATGGACACCTGTGATTGCTTTAGGCTATGTAGGGAGTATTGTTGTACACTTTTTAATTAATGGGCGGTATTTTTAGTTTCGTAAACGACAGAACTGAAAGGCTGTGAAAAGGAATGCCTTATTTGTTTCTATGCCTGCCCCGGTTCGATGTCTACCGAAATTGTATTGTATTTAAACGCGGGGGAAAGCGTTGGTTTAATGACCGCCTCTATTTATTGACGTTGGCCCCAACAATGCAGGGTATTTTTTTATCCTTAAGTAAAAACTAAACAGCGAGAGACACTTCGCTTCTTTCAATTATGATTTAAAGGTGATAACAATGGCTGAATGGCGCAAAGTAGCTAAAGCTTTTGCTTTAGCAGATGGACATATTACGCAAAAGGAAGTGGAAATTCTTCGTAAGCAAATATTGGCTGATGGGGATGTTTCTAAAAGCGAGATGGATTTTCTGCTGGAAATCAAGGCTGAAGCAACTTCAGCGGTAAAACTTTTAGATGATTTGATTGCTGAATGCCAAGCAGCCATCAAGTAAAAACCAAATAAGTTTGCTCAACTGAAAAAGCGTAATCCGTAACGCGGTAAAGTGCATTTGTGGTAGCGTAATGCGCCAATCAAACACCCATCATGCTACGGAATACGCTACGCCATCCTCCCGGCCTGGTACTGAAAAACAGTAACTCTATTCACTCAACTGGAAACTTTTGGGTGCTGATTAATATTCCTGCCTAGCCGCTGCTCGGTTTCCAATATTTTCTGTGTTGTCTGTAACACAGTGTCGGGATTAAGGCTTATCGAATCAATGCCAATTTCAACCAAAAATTCCGCCATCTCCGGGTAATCCGAAGGTGCCTGGCCACACAAGCCAATGTGTTTGCTGTTGCGCTGTGCGCCATTGACAGCCATGCGAATTATTTCCTTGACGCCGGGATCGCGTTCATCAAAATCCTTTGCGATGATTGCGGAATCCCTGTCCACACCTAAAGTAAGCTGGGTCAAATCGTTGGAACCTATGGAAAAGCCATCAAAAACCTGCGAGAACGCATCAATCTGGATGACGTTATTTGGAATTTCGCACATGACATAAATTTGCAGGCTGTTTTCTCCACGTTTTAAGCCGAGATTTGCCATCGCCTCAAGCACGTGTTCCGCCTCCTGCACACGGCGACAGAAAGGGATCATCAGGATAACATTCGTTAAGCCCATCTCATCGCGCACCCGCTTCATCGCGGCACATTCCAGGGCGAAACCTTCGGCATAAGCGGGATGAATATACCGTGAAGCGCCCCTAAACCCTATCATGGGATTGGCTTCTTCAAACTCAAAGTCACGGCCACCCAGCAAGGCAGCGTATTCATTGGTCTTGAAATCCGACATCCTGACGATAACGGGTTTGGGATAAAATGCGGCGGCAATGGTCGCCACCGCTTCGGAAAGACGTTCAATAAAGAAATCTTCCGGTTTTTCATAATTGCTGGTGAGCCGTTTGAGTTGGTCGAGCACATCCTTATCCTGTACGCGTTCTGGATGAATCAGGACTAAAGGATGGGCCTTGATGTATTCGGTAATGATGAATTCCATCCGCGCCAGGCCCACGCCATCGTTCGGTAAAAACGAGGTTTTAAACGCCAATTCCGGATTGCCGATATTCAGCATGATTTTGGTAAGCGGCCTTTTTAGGCCTGAAAGGTCGGTCGTTATAAGGCCAAAGTCAAGAAGCCCTTGATAAACCTTACCGACATCGCCTTCTGCGCAGGATACAGTCACCGGGGAATTATTTTGAATGGCAACCGTGGCATTCTCGCAGCCGATAACGGCTGGAACACCAAGCTCACGGGAGATAATCGCCGCGTGACAGGTGCGACCGCCGCGGTTGGTGACAATGGCGGAGGCGATTTTCATCACCGGTTCCCAATCGGGCGTTGTAATATCGGCAACCAGCACATCGCCCGGCTTAAAATCGCTCAATTGTCCAAGATGTTCTATGATACGCGCATTTCCGGTAGCAATCTTGCTGCCAACGGCATGGCCGATGACTATCGGATCGCGTTTGTCTTTCAAGACATAATTTTCCATTATCATGCTGTTGCGCTGCGATACGACCGTTTCAGGCCGTGCCTGCACGATGTATAACAGGCCATCGATGCCATCTTTGGCCCATTCTATGTCCATCGGTCTGGATTGTCCGGCTTTACCGCTGTAATGCTTTTCTATTTTGATGGCGTAATCGGCAAGCGCCAGCACGTCTTGATCGTTGATGCAAAAGCAGTTGCGCTCTTCCTCTGAAGTGACAACATTATGGGTAGATTCGCGGGTACGGCCTTCACTGTAGACCATTTTTATTTTTTTGGCGCCCAAGGTTCGTTTCAGGACGGCACGATAGCCTTGTTCAAAGGTCGGCTTATGCACATAAAACTCGTCTGGATCAACAGCCCCTTGCACGACATTTTCACCGAGACCGTAAGCACCGGTAATAAACACCACATCATTGAACCCCGATTCAGTATCCAGCGAAAACATGACGCCACTGGCGTCCAAATCAGAACGCACCATTTTCATGATACCGATGGAAAGGGCAAGTTTGAAGTGGTCAAAGCCTTGGTCAATACGGTAATGGATGGCGCGGTCAGTGAACAGGCTGGCGAAGCACCGTTTACAAGCTTCCAGTAAAGACCGGTCACCCCGGATATTTAGAAAAGTATCCTGCTGACCCGCAAAGCTGGCTGTGGGTAAGTCTTCAGCGGTAGCAGAACTGCGTACGGCAAGGCTTAGCGTATCACCGTACTGATTTTGAAGCTGGCTATACGCCTCAAGGATTTGCTTCTCAAGAAGATCGGGCAAGGGCGCGGCGTAAATGATTTCCCGGGCTTTCCTTGCCCGTCTGGCGAGATCGGCAACATCATCAGGATCAAGGTCATCCAGCGCCAGATGCAGTTCACTCCAGGCATTTGCTTGATCCAGCATGTAGCGATAGCCTTCGGCGGTAATGGCGAAGCCATTGGGTATGTTGATACCTTGTGGGATTAACTCACGGTACATTTCACCCAATGAGGCATTTTTACCGCCCACCAAAGGAATGTCTTCGATATTTAACTCATTGAACCAGCGGATATAGTTTTTTTGCTCAGACATGATTTTTTTCCATTATTGACATGACAAATTAACATTAGGAGCTCATTCGGCGTATCGGCGGATTTGGCGCTGTTTGCAAGTATTTCAAGGTCAGAAGTCTACAATTCGTGCGTTGGCCAAATCAATTTCTTTTATTTTTACCACATATACTCATTGTTCGCCCATTTTTTCTTGTGGTTCGTAAGATTTAAAAACACAATATGACGATACTCTGTTTTTCAAAAAAGGTTTGATAAAGCCCTCGTGTGTCAAAGCAATTCAGCTTTCAATTAGAATGCAGATGCGCCAAGGTTGCCGTTAAACAGACACTGCTGTTCCAGGCTTTGATCTGAATGGATGGTGCCTATGGAATCTAGGATTTTGTGGCACTTCGTGGCTCCATACTTATTACATGATTCCCACTACCAGCCGCTTTCCCAATACCGCTAACGCCGTTTCAATTTGCTCGATACGGCTTTTATGCCGGAATGACAGCAGCCTATCCACCAGTGTTGGGGCAATATTCAACATCCGCGCCATATCGGCCTTGCGCTTGGATTCGGACAGCATGGCATTGTAGAGCGCGACTTTGGCTGCAACTATCACCGGTAGGGTAACCAGCGCTTGCCCCTTTTTTACGGCAGACGGTATTGGTATCGCTTCCCGTTTTTCCTCGCATATTTCAAAAGCTGTCACTAATGCGGCTTCCGCATTGAGCAGGGCTTCCATTTCATCATCGCCAACCGAATGAGCGAAGGGTATATCGGGAAAGGAAACCATGATCGTTCCTGTCTCGTAATCTTTTTCAAGAATTGCGGGATAACACAACATTTTAGTCTCTTTGCTTTTCCAGCCAGCCTTTAAATTCACTGTATTTCATGGAACCATACGGTAATATTTTATGGCAGAACTATAAACATTTTTGTTTATACATTCAAAACAAAATAGGCACGCGGCGGCCACATAACCAACGGGGCGATTGTATGAAATTGCCGAGGCTATGCGTTATTATTTGGCTTAACGATTAAGGAGAATCACCTTCCAGCGCGAGGAATAATTAATCCCAACCAGGTAGGTGCGATATACTTTTAAATCCAGATAGCCGTTTTAAATTTAACGCTAGCTATCGCTAGCCTAAAAAATTTCATAAAAGATGCCTGTAGCCACCGTATTCCCCATTCCTAAAAACCATCCGCAACGTTTTGTCTTGCACAACGAGGTTCATGCACGCGCCTCATTTATTCTCAATTTGCCGGTGCGGGCCAGTCATTTGGCGTTGCTGCTGGCACCTGATGAAAAAGTGCAGGAACGCCAGCATCTGATAACACTGTGCGAACGGTTTGGTATTACGCCACCTGAAAAAGACGCAGATCACTTTAGTACCACGTTTAATGCTTTCCAGTTGCGCTGGGAACAACATGGCGAGTTTAGTACCTACAGCTTTTATAGCCACGAAACCACCCAAGATCCTTTTGCCGAACCTGCCCTAAAAAAAGTGCCGGTGGACTGGCTGTCACAATTAAGCGGGCAAGTGATTGTAGCCGCGCACGCAACCATTGTTTCCGCTGCTGATATTGGCTATCAAGAAGAAGCTGATTTAGGAGCGCTTTCAGTGTATTTTGCAGGCAATCCCGTCATCGGCTCTAAAGTAACGGGCGGTGCGGCCTCGGTGTTTACGGATTTTCGCATCCATGTCGATGGCTTTAGCCGTTTTTTGGTTGTCAACCGCGACTTGCGGGCGGAACAGGCCGGCCGCTTATTGCAACGCCTGTTTGAGATCGAGGTGTATCGGGTGATGGCCTTGTTGGCGTTTCCGATTGCACGCAAATTGTATCCAGAACTCAAAAAAGCCGACCGGCAACTGTATACAATCACCAACGCCATGACCCAACCCAACAACAACGATGCCGCATTATTGGATGAACTGACAACGCTTGCCGCTGAAGTTGAAAATCATATCTCCACGCATCATTTCCGGTTTGCAGCGGCCAATGCCTATTATCAACTGGTGGAACAACGGGTAAGCGATTTACGCGAAGTGCGCATTCAAGGTATTCAGACTTTGGGTGAATTTATCAAGCGACGCCTGGAGCCGGCCATTAATACCTGCGCATCGGTCTCCCATCGCTTTACCCTGCTTTCGGAACGGGTCAGTAATGCCAGCCAGTTATTGCGCACCAAGGTTGACATCATGATTGAACGGCAAAATCAGGGCTTGCTGGCATCAATGGCCTTGCGGGCAAAAATGCAGTTGCGTATGCAACAAATGGTTGAAGGCATCTCCATTGTTGCGATTACCTATTATGTAGCCAGCCTTGTTGGGAAACTGGCCGAAGCTGTCCATGCTCTCGGTGTGCATGTTGATCCAGTGCTCATTGAAGGCATCTCCATTCCGTTTATTTTGATTGTTATCGCCATAAGCTCTAAACAGATTCATAAAACCATTGCCAATATTACCGAGTAGTTTCTTTGCTTATAGCCGTTGCAAATCTAAATGCCCATAAGCCGGTAATGTTTCCAAGCGCTTGTCTTCGAGTGGTTTGCCGACGGTAAAGTGATACAGGCTCTGGAACGCGCTGTCCTTGATGCCTAAAAGCTCATGCACGCTGTCATCGAAATAACAGCCGATACCGGTGCCGCGTACGCCTGCTGCTTCCGCTTCTAAATAGAGTGTTTGGCCTATCAATCCGCATTCCCAGAACAAGCGTCGATACAGCCAGGGTGCTGATTCAATAGTCTCGCCGAACTCTGCAACCATTGCCAGACTGAAAGCACTGTCGCTGGCAATGGGTTGATGGCAGGAAAGCGTTTTGGCAATCTGCCTGCAATTCCCTGAATACAAATGATACAGTGGTATTGCGTCATCCACTTTTTGCCAGTCAAAATCAGCTAGGGTAGTGGCCTGTAGTTTTCCCAAGGCAGCATGATCTCTTGGTAGTGCATACAAACCCGGTGTTAAACCATCAACACGATGGACAAAAATAAACAAGTGAATTTTGGCTGGCCAACGCCATAGTTCAAATGCGGCTGTTGTCGGTAAAACGGCAGCCAGCATCCGGTAAAAATCAGTCATTGGCAACGGTGCCATTTTGCCGTCAAACTGTTGGGCGCTACGGCGTTGACGGATAATGGCCGTTGCGGTTTTTGTGCAGGATGATTTTAGGGTGTACTGGTCGCACCGGTTCCCTACCGAATGCGACACTTCCACCATCCTTGGCGGTCGCCGGACGGCTTGCCACTCAGGTTCTGAAGTGGTTGGTTTACTGACGGCATTGGCAACTTCATCGATGATCGGCCACTTATAGAGGTGATAGGCACGTAGGCTGTCGGCTTTCCCAAACCAGGCCCCTGATTGCGAGGTTTCCAGCAGATTTTTGGCAGCCAATGGCTTACGGTCAACAGGTGTGTTAATCCGGCAAATAATATCGGGAGATTCATGTTCCAATAGTTTAAAGTCATCGTTACGGTTAAGCCCCAATAGCGTGCTAATGTCCATATCCGACCATTCCGCCAGCAATTCAACCGGCCAACCCAGCGCCGCCGCCGCGTATCGTAATGCCCCTAAGGCATGGCCGGTATCATGCTGGCAATAGCGGTAAGCACGTTCACCGTATTTCCAGGCTTCCCGCCAATGGATTGAAGATAAGCCGATAAGTATGCCGGAATCAGGAAGATTGCCGTTAAACAAACAACGTTGTTCAAGGCTATGGTCGTGGCTGACATAATGGTAAACTCCAGATTCGATAAAGTCATTGCCGGTACTGATCAAATAAGCTTCCGTGGGATGCAAATTACCACTGGAAGGATTGCAGCGTAATGCCCAGCGACTTGAACCATACTGTTTCCAGGCCGACAAACCAAAGGCAAGTTCCAATAACAAACCAACCGTGGTCAGATTTAAAGGCTGGGGGAAAATGATTTCAGGGGTGTCCAGATCGGCAAATAAAGGCTTAAGTTCTGCGCCGGGTTTGGGTAAATTGATTAGCTTGCAACCGGAAAACCGCCGGAAGAGGTCGGGTTGATCTTCCCAGTCGATGGATTCCGGGCCCTTGGCGTAGCGCTCCAATCGGTGCTTGGTGCGGTTGTGGTAGTTTAAAACGGTTTCGGTTGTTTGCTTCATTAGTTAACCAAGAGTCCTTCTAGGGGCTGTTGACGTTTGGTAAAAATGGTTGCTATATCAAAGAGTTAAAATAGATGGTAATTTTTTAACCTATTGTTTTTATGGAATATTTATCTAAACGTCAACAGCCCCTAATAAATTTCATCTAAAATCAAACGGGAAGCTACCCAAAAATACCTTCGCCCTCTCCAGTGGGATAGGGTTTGGGTGAAGGGTAATAAATGAAGCTTTGTTAATTGCGTCCTCTATATATGCTGGTGAATGTGCTTAAGAAACCCGAATTGGGCATCGTTGTTAACACAGACGAATATGGAATTTAGATGCCTTGCCCGCTCTTAGAGATATGGGGATATTACATCGCCTGATGGAGAAAAATGCTTACAAAGCGGCAATTTTGCTATTATCAGGCGCAACATGTTTAAAATAATTAACCACTCCCCTGAAAATAGCTTCAGCCATTTTGGTTTGGTAGCGGTTACTCAACAAATTAAGTTCCTCGGAAGGATTTGAGATAAACGCCGTTTCCACCAGAATCGAAGGAATATCGGGTGATTTTAGCACCATAAAGCCTGCTTGCTGCACAGCGTTTTTATGCAATTCGCCAATATTCTCAAAATTTTTTAACACTTTTCTAGCAACATTATTGCTGGCTTCCTGGGTTGCGGTTTGTGATAAATCCAGTAACACAGAAGCCAACATATCCTCCTTGTCATCAAGACTGACACCGCCTATGAGGTCAGACGCATTCTCGCTGTTTGCCAGCCAGCGCGCAGCCTCACTGCTCGCACCTTTTGTAGACAAGGTATACACCGAAGCACCTCTCACAGACGCATCTTGCACTGCATCGGCATGAATTGAAATAAACAAATCAGCCCTCACAGCTCTGGCAATCGCCATTCTTTTTCTAAGGCCGACGTAATAATCGCCTTTTCGAATCATAACAGCTTTCATATCCGGTTCAGCGTTAATAAGCGCTTTTAATTTTTTAGCGATAGAAAACGTGATATTTTTTTCCATAGTCCCTTGTGGCCCGCGCGCGCCCGGGTCTTCGCCGCCGTGACCGGCATCAATTGCAACAATGATACGTTTACCATGCCGTTTGAACGCTTTAAGTTCTTCGCTTTTCTTGTCCCGTTTAGCTTGCTCAACTTTTTTGGGGACATCTACTTTAGCCAAAGCTACGCTTTCAACCTGTTTCCCAGATACGGAACCTTTCTCGATCAAATCAACAATCAAACGATGTTCATCTATATTACTGGATTTTAAACCGAAATTTTTAGCGCTAATGGCCTTTTTTAGATCGACTACAATTCTCAGATCGTTGCTTTGCTGTGCCGTGCGTGTACTCTCAAACAAGGGATGCGCCAATGAGGGTTGATTCAATTTTTTATCGGCACGCGCACCTTTAACGTCAATGACCAGTCGCGGCGGATTATTCAAAACAAAGACCCGATGTTTTGGCGATGCACTGACATCAAACAATAACCGTACCTTGTTTTCCAGCGTGACATAGCGTAATGAATGGATATTAACTTGTTGCGCGTAACCGGATACAGACAATAACTGCAATGCACAGAAAAATAAAATTTTCCAGAAATTGTTCATGACCGCAACTCAGCAGGTGATAATTTGGATTAGATTGTAGCAGTATGTCATTGTTTTTCAATAGGGCACATTATTTATTTTTAAATATTCTCAAGTGTTTTCATTATTATTTGCCGACCAGAACCTTGAGTCACTAAACTGATTTCATAATCCGGCACCGGTAAAAACCCTGCTCCCTTGGCCGGCCACTCTATAAAGCATAGACTATTCTGGTCAAAATAATCGTTGATACCTATCCATTCCAGTTCTTCGGGATCAGCCAGACGATATAAATCGAAATGAAATACTTTTTGATCGCCGATACGGTATTCTTCGACTAACGTGTAGGTTGGGCTTTTTATGGCGCCAGAAAAACCGCCCGCACGTAAAAAACCGCGCACCAGTGTGGTTTTACCCGCCCCCAAATCGCCATGTAAAAAGACCAGCGCTTTTGACGGCAATAACCGCCACAGTTCGGCACCAAACTGTTCGGTGTCTTGCGCTGTCGCTAAATATTTTTTCACTCGGCAACCACCTGGCTAAGAAAAAACATCAAGTCACTGGCCAACAGCCCCCTTTCGCCATAATGTTCCGTTGCCCTATCGCCTGCCAAACCGTGCAAATAAACACCTTGCTGCGCGGCCTCTTTCAACGACAAACCTTGGGCCACCAATCCGGCAATCACGCCAGAGAGCACATCGCCCATGCCGCCTGAAGCCATACCGGGATTACCGGTATTGGAAACAGCAATATCCTGATCCGAGGCGATTAATGTGCCTGAACCTTTCAGCACCGCAACACCATCATAACGCGCCTGTATGGCAGCAACAGCATCAAACCTATCCCGTTCTATTTCCGCTGTAGACAGATGTAAGAGCCGCGCCGCCTCGCCGGGATGTGGCGTTAAAATCCACTCAGGATTTTTTATGCGGGCATTGGCCGGGAAACACAAGCCATCGGCATCCACGACCAGTGGCTTTCCAGCACTGACTGCTGCAATAAACAATTCCTTTGCCCAGGCACTTCGACCAAGTCCAGGCCCCACCACAATAACGCTGGCTTTATCCAGCAGCGGGGTCAATTGACCGGCATTTTCTATGCCATAACACATCAATTCCGGCCTACCCACGTTCATTACACCCGCGTGTTCCTTGCGTGTCGCAATACTGACCAACCCCGCACCAATGCGTAAAGCCCCCTCCCCTGCCAATCTGGCTGCGCCAGAATAGCCTTGCTCACCACCGATAACCAACACATGGCCGTAATGGCCTTTATGGGAATAACGAAGGCGAGGCAACAGTGGCAGCCTGTTAACACGATAAGTAACCGAAAGTACTTCGTCAAAAACGGTATCAGGCACAGCCAAGCCATCATATATAATTTCGCCGCAGTAATCAGCAGCCTGCCCGGTAAACAGCCCTTGTTTCAGGCCGATAAAAGTGACCGTGCAATCGGCAGCTACTGCGCACCCCATTACGGTACCGGTATCGGCATTCAAACCAGAAGGAATATCGACAGCAATAACAGGGAACCGGCTCGTGTTGATGACTCGCACGGCTTGTGCCATGACACTTGCCACCGGTTTATTCAAGCCCGTGCCTAACAGGGCATCAACAACAATATCGGCCACAACCGGCTGTTCGAAGTCAAAAGGCTCAACGCTACCGTCAACACCCAGGTAAGCTTGATAGGCAAGCAATGCATCGCCGGCTAAATTTTCTGGGGCAACAACACTGTACACGGTGACAGACAAACCTGCCTGCAACGCCAAGGTAGCGACGACATAGCCATCCCCCGCGTTATTACCCGCCCCACAAAAAACCGCGATCCGACCCGCCTCTGGCCAAAGCTCGCGAAGCTGCCGAAATACCGCTTCGCCGGCGCGTCTCATTAATTCCAAACCTGGAATACCCAGGTCTTGTATGGCAATACGCTCAAGTTCCCTGATTTGGGTTACAGTGTAAAGTGCTGTCGGCAATGTTGACATGAAAAAAACGGGATTGTTCCGGTAACAAAGGATTTAAATAGAGGGAGGTTATTAAAAATCAGCCCGCCTGCTGCTGAATTTCTTTGACATCGCCTACCGACCACAGTTTTTCAAGCTGATAAAAATCCCGCGCTTGGGCGGTCATGGCATGAACAATCACGTCACCCAAATCGAGCAGAACCCAGTCAGCTCCTATGCCCCCTTCTATGCCCAAAGGAATAACGCCATTTTCCTTACATTTTTCTGCCACATAATCACATAATGCCCGCAAATGACGGTCGGACGTTCCTGTAACCACCACCATGTAATCGGTAAAACTGGTTTTCTTGCTCACATCAATCGTTGTAACATTCTGTCCCTTACGTTCGTCCAAAACTTTTTGGACCATCTTCAATAATACTTCTGTTTGCATTGTTATTCCTAATTCAAAAATAAAACTTACTTACGGTAAAGGTAAGCATTCATCTCCCCTCCCCCCTTTTCTCAAAAAAGGAAACGAACGGTTACTGGTAAAGCCGGTGTTGTTTTATAGCCGTTATGACTGCGTCGGGCAACAAAAACCGCGGATTTTTGCCGTGTGCAATCATCTGCCTTATTGCGGTTGCGGAAATATCGAGCTGGGTAACGGGCTGAAAAAACAGGCGGCCCGCTTTATGGTTTGCCAAGATTTGGGCATCAGCAATTAACCGGACGGCAAAAAAATCATCCAGATGCTGTGTTTTAAAGCCGGGGCGGGTCAACACCACGACGTGCGCGTAGACAAATAAATCTTGCCAATGATGCCAAGTCGTCAGCTTGTTGAAGGCATCGCTGCCCATAAACAACAGCAAGGACTGATTTGGAAAGTCTTGCCGCAACGAGCGCAAAGTATCGATCATGTACGAGCGCCCTTCCCGCTGCAATTCCCGGTCATCCGCCACAAAGCCAGGTTGGTCGCAGATGGCCAACGCCAGCATCTGCAAACGGATGACAGCCGTGGCGACTGGCTGCTGGCGGTGCGGCGGCTGGGCGCTGGGAATTAACCGCACTTCGGTTAAATTGAATATCTCCTTAACTTCCAGTGCCGAGCGCAGATGGCCATAGTGGATAGGGTCAAACGTACCGCCGAAAATGCCGATCATTTACTGCCGGATATGGCCGTCACCCAACACGACAAACTTTAAGGACGTCAAGCCTTTTAAACCCACAGGCCCTCGTGCGTGGAGCTTATCGGTACTGATGCCAATTTCCGCGCCCAGGCCGTATTCAAAACCGTCTGCAAAACGGGTCGAGGCGTTCACCATGACCGAACTGGAATCGACTTCCCTTAAAAACCGCCGCGCCAGGGTGTAGTTTTCAGTCACAATGGCATCGGTGTGGGCGGAGCTATATTCGTGGATATGCTCCATTGCCGCATCAATGTCTTTGACGATGCGAATGGACAAAATCGGCGCTAAATATTCGGTACGCCAATCTTGCTCGAAGGCCCGGCTGCATTGGGGAATAAGGCTACAGGTTTTGATGCAGCCGCGCAGCTCCACGCCTTTATCCAGATATATCTTAACCAATAACGGCAACACTTTCGGCGCAATCCCTTCGGCGACCAACAACGTTTCCATGGCGTTACATACGCCGTAACGGTGGGTTTTGGCGTTGTCGGCAATGGCGACAGCCTTGTTGATATCGGCGCTATTATCGATGTACACATGGCAAATACCATCCAGATGCTTGATGACTGGAATGGTGGCATCGCTGGAGATACGTTCAATCAAGCTTTTGCCCCCGCGCGGCACGATAATATCGACATATTGATTCATGGTAATCAATTCACCGACCGCTGCACGATCAGCTGTAGCGACGCATTGCACGGTATCTTCCGGCAATCCGGCCAGGATTAAACCCTGGGTAATGCATGCTGCAATCGCCTGATTGGAATGGATGGCTTCAGAACCACCCCGTAAAATACAGGCATTGCCCGACTTAAGACACAACGCCGCCGCGTCAACCGTCACATTGGGGCGTGATTCGTAAATAATCCCGATAACACCTAACGGCACACGCATCTGGCCAACCTGAATGCCACTGGGTCGATAGCATAAATCGGTAATTTCACCGACGGGATCAGGCAAGGCGGCAACCTGCTTTAAGCCGTCTATCATGGCTTGTATGGTTTTGGGCGATAAAGTCAGTCTATCCAGTGACGCGCTATCGAGATTATTTTGGCGACTGACTTCTAAATCTCGCTGATTTTCACTGATTAACGTGGCTTGATTGTTTTCGATAGCCTCGGCTATTTTCAACAAGGCGAGATTCTTTTTGCCGGACTCGGCTTTACTGATGATGCGGCTCGCGGCTCTGGCTCGCTGACCCAGGTCTTGCATATATTCTTTGATGTCCACTGAACTCACACGATGGCTTTAATTTCAATGGCTAATTATAGCGAAAAATCAATATCATAACCACTGGCAAACATAAACAGGTGTTAGGCCATCATAAAATTGACCTTTCCAGTAAAATGACATACCATTTATAGTATGTGGAAAATATACGAGCATAAACGCGTCGACAAGCAGTTAAAATCATGTCCAATCGAAGTACAAAAAAGATATGAAAAATGGAAGGACATCGTTGCTATATCCGGCCCACCAGCATTAATGCTGATTAAAGGTTTTTATGATGAGGCTCTAAAAGGTGAGTGGAACGGCTACAGGTCTTCTCGCTTAAATAAGCAGTATCGGGTTATTTACCAAATCATAGCCGATGAAGTGTATGTTCAAGTTGAACAGGTTACGCCCCATGATTATCGGAGGAAAAAGTGAACGAATATCAACTAGCAAAAAAATTGTGCGATGTTTCTGTTGGGGAGTCAGTAAAAATCATCCGTGAACTTCAAGAATTAAGTCAAAATGAGTTGGCTAAACTGACAGGTATTCCCCAGTCTACGATTTCCGCAATTGAGCATAACAAAATAAACTTAGGTATAGAGCGTGCAAAAATTTTGGCTAAGGCGCTTAAATGTCATCCTGCGGTACTGGTTTTTCCTGGATGGGATGTTGACGTTGCAGCTTAGCCGCGTAGGTTGGGTTGTACGCTTTTCGCAACCCAAC
>SBAV01000215.1 GCA_005239965.1 Methylobacter tundripaludum | reverse complement strand
TTGTTTTTGTATTCATGATGGTTGCACTCCTATGGCTTGGATTTAGCAGTGGGTAACGCGCCCAATTCGAGCAGCGTAGCAGCCTGTTGCAATTTTGACTGACCTGATTGCTTGGAACCCTGATGGCATAATTCACTGCCTTCTCGGCGTAGATTGAGAACGGCTTGCGCCACCTCTGGATCAGCAGGCATACGTGATCTCATGCCTTCATCCACCGCCATTAATGTTTGCTGACAATCTGCTTGTGTTCCCGTAGCAGGGCTTGTTGACTCTACTGCCATTGCAGGGTGTACAAACCCAGCCATGAGTAATCCAGATAGCATAAGACAACCCACACCACAATAAGGGTACGCAAACCGTGTCACTGGAAGTGAGGTTAATTTTGTTTGAATGTTCATAATGATGACTCCTTTTGCTAGATCGCCTGATTATTGTTGCAGTGTCGTGAAGCGGCCTGGGCCACCATCTAATAGGGTTTTGGCATCGCCGGAAATGGTTACGCTAGACCCATTACCACCTCCCAACAAGGTATCTATGAACAACGGCTGCCAGTTATAGGCACTGCCTTTACGGGTACGTGTATATAAAAGCGCCCCACTCGCTGCCCAATCACCAACAATGGCCTGTGTACCGCTATCATCCAAGTCGAGTGAGAATCCAAAAGCAAAGGATCGCCGCGTAAAATTTGCACCCAGCTTGGCCTCTTGTTTCCAAACGCCATTATGTCCACTATTTTTGGTATAGACATACGCAGCCCCTTGACCACCATAATCACCGACCAAAGCGGTATTGCCGGAGCGGTTTAAGGCAACGGCAAAACCAAAATAACCATAGGATTTGTCTGCTGGGGTCAGCATGGCTGTCTCAACCCAAGTGCCAGCGGTATTTTTTTTAAAAATATAGGCTTGCCTCAAATCTGTTGGAGACCCTGGTGAGCCGACCAAGAGCGTACTACCATCTCCAGAAATATCGACAGAGGAGCCAAAAGTCGAGTAACGTATAAGCGTTGGGGCAGTTTCAACACGCGATCCAACCAGCCGTGTTTGTGCCGTCCATTGATTGCCAGATTTTGTGAACAGATAAGCAGCGCCTGTATTTGCTTCAAGACATTCATTACCAGCACCCACAATTAAAGCTTGTCCATCACCCGATAAAGCCAAAGAACGGCCAAAAGAATCGGTTGTACAGGTTTGTGTAGCAGGAAGTAGGGCAATCGGTAATGTTAATTTTTGTTGTTCAGTCCAGATAGTGCCGTTACGGACAAACACGTAAACAGCGCCCTTGCCTAAACTGTTAGGATTGGTTGCTACCGCCATAACTGTACCGTCATCATTGAGGGTAATAGTGCGGTCATAGTAGTCATAACCCCCTAACCGGGTGTCTTGCACGGCATCGGACGCAAACAGTTTGGCTTGTTGGCTCCAGTGTCCTTGGTCACGAACGTAGATGTAAACAGCGCCGCACCTTAGTTTACCGTCCACACACGGTTCTAATGCTTGGGTAACAGCGGCTATGCTGCCGTTTTTGGATACAGCAACGGCTTCGCCGTATTGATTGCCAGGGCTTTTAGTTAAAGTTTCGACTACTTGCCAACCTGCCGCCTGCACTCTGGGAACCAGAACAAGCGATGCAAGCAAAATAGCAAAAGGTCGGATGAAATAATGGGCTTGGTGTTTCATTGTTTTCTCCAGGTTAAATTACGAATGGTAAAACATATGGAATTTCTTAGGTTAAGGTAACTTGCACAAAAGAGTATTGATCTCGCTATACAGCTTTTGATGTGCCTCTACCATACCGCCTAAAGGTTCACTTTGGTAACCAAAAACAACATCCAGATGATCAAAACTTTTCCCGGTGCTTTTTTCGGCTCGCTCGTAATACCATTTGCCTTTTTCGATAGCTTCACCTCCTAAAAAACCTTCCCCACCTAAAGAATGGTTACCGGCGGTAAATGGGTAACGTTGGGAAATGGAACTGACAGCACCGTCATTTTCCTGCCATTTGGCAACGGTTAGGTCATCTGATCCCCAATTGGGAATAGGTCGAGCATTATCGTCAAACGGTATTACAACCCCTTGTTTAAACGCCGAAATTTGGAGGAGCAAATTCATCCGTAAAAAATTCGGAATTTGAATGTTCAGTAACGCAGGCAACTTTAACGATAACGCTTTTGTTTGCGAAGTCACTACCGATAGGTAATAGGTATTCGGGTTAGTATGAAATTTTTCATTCGCTTTCAAGCAACCTTGTAACGAGAGATCAAAAGCAAGATTGTCTTGGTATTCACAATCTTTCCGACAAAATTTACTTTTATCCAAGGCTTCTATAATGTTTTCATGGTTTTTAACTTCAGGATTTTCCAACCATTGATCTAAATCAAAGTCATAAAGTTTTTCCACGGATTTGTCTAGCATCCAAGCCGCAACTTGAACGGCTGTGCCAATAAGATTCCCTACAGATCCTGTTAATTTCCCAGTGTTTGTGTCACAACCCAAGCTGTAGGGCAGTGTTGAACCATTAATAACTCCAGCAACACAAACGATGGCTTCAATCCAATCTGCGCTGGTATCGCCCCCCCAAAATTTATCAGCCAGCAATTGTTGCAATTGCATACAGGTTTGTGCGCCAGCACTGTGGCCAATTAAAATTACCGGATTTTCTGCCGACCATTTCTCAACGAATGGTTTCTGCGTAAAATCATCGGAAAAACGGGCATGTTTTTCATCCTGACTATGCTTTTCTCCATAATCGACCCTTGTGCCCTTAATTTGTGCATATACCTCGCAGGCGCGATCATGGAATGAACTCACAGGGCCACAGCTCGCTTCATGCACATTAAACTTCTCTGAATTAAATTGTTGTGTTGCAATACCCCAATATGGCAAGCCTAAAAGTTCATCGGGTCCCCAACCGAATAGACCGTGAACAAAAACAATGTGTTTTGATTTCATAAAATATCTCCAAAAATCAGTGAATAATAATTAGCCCAGCTCTTAGATTGGGCTAACATCCCATTCGTTAACCCGATATTTGAAACCCCAAACAATTTGGATTGCCAAAAATAGCAACTCGGCTATATTGCTTTACTTTTTAGGTAACACACTTTGCAACAAATACCCCCTTTGTTATGTTTCGAATGCCACAGAAATATACAAAATACTTATTAGAAATTACCAGCACACCAAGCTGTGCTGTCCATCCATCCTCCCGCTTTTTTAGCCCAATGACTAGGATAAAAGAATCTTTTTCCGTTTGATGTGCGTACTGTTAGTGTATTGCTTCCACCATTGTTCCAAACAGCGGCGATGTCGGTGCGGCCATCACCGTTGAAGTCACCTGGAACCCAATTGATGATTCCACCCCACCCTCCATCGCGTGTTGCCCATCTAACAGGTGAATTAAATTTGAAACCATTAGAAAGTGAAACATCAATTGAGTTACGACCAATATCGTTCCATAGTTGAGCTATATCAGCTTGGCCATCTTTATTGAAATCGCCTGCAATAAAAATCGATGATTCGAACCAGCGCCCAGCATCTAAACTCCAATGAACGTGATTGAACTTGTCGCCTTGAGACAATCGTACTGTTAGCGTGGTTCTCCCATCGTTGTTCCATGCAGAACCAAGGTCTGTTTTACCGTCACCGTTGAAGTCACCTGCGAACCACTTGACGCTATCGCCCCAGCCTCCGTCTTGATCTGTCCACTGGCTCCAACCGGGGAATTTCGTACCATCAGATAGATAAACACCAATTGAAACAAGTCCATTGTTATTCCAAGCGCCAGCTATATCAGATTTACCATCACCATTGAAGTCGCCAGACATCCATCGGGTAGTGTTCATCCAACCTCCACCATTATCCAGCCAATGTTGAGGGTCAAATGTGCTACCGGTTGACAACCGTACTGTGAATGAATTGGAACTATTGTTGCTCCAGACGGAGCCTATATCCGTTTTACCATCACCATTGAAATCACCAGACATCAATTTGACATCATCACCCCATCCTCCATCCCGTACTGACCACTGTGTCCAGTCAGGAAATTTTGTACCATCTGAGGAATAAACGGCAATCGTTGTCATTCCACCGTCATTCCACGGAGCAGCAAGTGTTGCCCTTTGCTTGAGTGGAGCAGAAGCGCAGTGATTTATGGATGCAGTGTTGTTTCTACGGACTCCATAGATTTTTTGTACACCTGTAATATCGATATCGGTTAAATGTCCTGTCATATTCCCATCTCTATTACAATAATTCATAATTGAGTCACGATCATAATGGGTTATTGGTATAGAATTACCATTAGGATCAACGCCTCTGTTGCATTTGGCGGGTCCTTCGTTGCCAGGGGCATCTTGTTCATGAATAAACCCTAGAACATGCCCAAACTCATGAACGCCAATGTATTCCACTCGACCTTGATCAGCTTTTCCATCATTACTAAGACTTAAATTTACACCAGGATTATTGTCTGCGGCTTTGCTGAGGGCAGATACCCCTATACTAGCACGGCCACCTGCACCAGATTCTATTTCACTACTTTGTGGTGTGATGCGAATACGAACATGCTGGGCTTCTCCTGAGGTCGGGCAAACTCCCCAACCTCTGAAGCTTATATTGGAATGCCATTGCCATGTATTGGTTACGGCATCTTTGATAAATTTTTTTTCACGATTGTATCCCGTTGTTTCCCAACAGACGGGGACTATATTGTTTTTCTCAGTCCAAAGTGTTTTCGATTTGTCTGTTGTCAATCGTTGTGATGTAGAGCCTATGTTCTCCTGAGCAAAAGCAGCGGATATGAACAGCAACCAACTTGTACTAAATAACGTAATTTTAAATTTATTCATGACGATTCTCCTAACAATTGTTGTATTACAACGGACAAGCAATAAAAAATTAGAATTGCTCCCATCGGCCACCATATACTTAAACATCCCTACTGTCGCCCTCCCTAAGGAGGGTATTTATACGTTTTTTCGTATTTTTTTACAAAATCGACACAAATATGGCTCAATCTTACACTGGGCTGAAATGACAACACCCTCTGGCGTTTTTAGGTTTATGTTAATAAGCCATTTATGGAGTAATATCACCTTGAATTCCAGTTTTACCCAGCCTGTGCTATAAAGTGCCATTCGATAAAATGGACAGCCATTTAACAGATTAAAACAATGGCTGATCCGGTTTAATTTGTTGTTTAATATTATTTTTTAAGGGGGGTGTCATGAACTTAAGCCATGCCGTCAAACAAGAAGCCTATTTAAACCCCATGTTGCTACATTGGCCGCCATCCATACAAGGGGAGGAAGAACTGTTTTTTGAATTTTGTCAGGTTAACAGAGAGTTGCGGATTGAGCGCACGGCTCAAGGGGATTGTGAAATTATGGCACCAACAGGGGGAGAAACAGGTAGTCGAAACTTGATTTTGGCTGCCCAGTTATATAATTGGGCAGAACTAGAGGGTAACGGCATAGCATTTGATTCATCGACTGGATATATTTTGCCCAATAAGGCGATTCGTTCGCCTGATGCGTCATGGGTGAAAAAATCACGTTTGGCAGTTTTATCACCCGAGCAGAAACAACGGTTTTTACCGCTGTGTCCAGATTTTGTGATTGAATTACGTTCACCCAGTGATAACTTGAAAACCTTGCAAGCCAAAATGCAGGAATATAGCGAAAACGGCGCGAGCTTGGGCTGGTTAATCGATCCTGAAACTAGGCAAGTTTTTGTTTACCAACCCGAAATGCCGCCGGTTATCCTGGACAATCCAACAGCTTTGTTACCGGACAGGGTGTTAATGGGCTTTAAGCTGGATCTGCAAAAAATTTGGGATGTCCCTTTTTAGCTGAATAGGTTACGCACAGCGTACCCTACTCGGCTAATTAATTGTCAGTACATTTAATATTACAAGCCCCAGTTGATGCAGATTGTGCAGCAGTTACACATTCAGCTACCCCTCCAGTTGCACGACCACTACCTCCAGCAGCACTACAAAATCCAGTAATTGGATCCGTAGCATTCCAACTACATATACATCCAGCTCTTGATACAGGCCCTGCTGGACCTTGAGGCCCTGTAAGGCCTGTAGAGCCTTGAGGACCTGTTAATCCTGTTAATCCCCTCAAACCAATCTTCGCACCACGAACAAAAACATCCCCATTGTTACGTACACGAAAAGCTCCATTCTTCCCTGCTTGGATTAAATCCCCACCCCCAGAATTTTGAAATACGGCTGTAGCAGCGTTAGCACTTCGACTGTCGCCAACGATAGCATTTGAGGACTCGCTAAACCCCCAAACACCCTGCCCAGTTTTACTTTCTCCAAAGACACCTCGCCCCTTATCAGCTTGCCCTTGGATGCCCGCTGCCCCCGCTTTACTATCACCAACGATAGCAATTCCGGACTCGCTAAATCCCCATACACCTACTCCAGTTTTACTTTCTCCATAGATACCTCGACCGTCATCAGCATGTCCTATGACACCACCGGCTCCTTTTGCATCGGCTTTACCATAAACACCCGCGCCACCTTCTTCTGTATTTTCTCCTAAAACTCCTGGTGTAGATGCTTGTGTGGATTGAAAAGCCGCAGGTGGATCGTCAGCTAAAACTTTTGTTGACAGCCCCACAATCAAACTTACTACTAATAGTTTTTTGCTTAAAATTTTCATAGTCATACCCTCTTCAAAAATGTGAAATTCTTTGTTCACCCATTTTTTTATAATTCCTAAATTTGAAATACAGTAATGTTAAAAAAAATGAGCCAGTGATAAATGTATACCCAAATTTTCCAGTTGTCGCCCTCCTTAAGGAGGGTATTTGAACGTTTTTGCTTACTTTTTTACAAAATAAGCTATGCAAAAATTAACTGCTTAAGATAAAACCTAATCCGTGCCCCTATATTTTTGTAGACATTCCCTCATTTTTCACCTATTGTTATTACTTATGTACTAACAATAGGTGATACCATGCTGACACTCAAACTAACCGCAATTGGCAATTCCGTGGGTGTTGTCCTGCCTAAAGAGGCACTGGACAAGCTGCATCTTGAAAAAGGCGACAAGATGTATCTGACGGAATCCCCAGAAGGCTTTAGGCTAACGCCTTATGATCCAGAATTTGAGCAGCAAATGACCGAGGCGCGGCGGATTATGAAAAAACGCCGTAATGTTTTGCATGAGTTGGCGAAATAATGCCAGTTGTTTGGATTAAAGAATCTGTTGTCCTTGCATTGCATGAGGAACATCTTGCGGAACATGGTGGTGCGACAGGTATTCGTGATCGTGGCTTGTTGGAGTCCGCCCTGTTCCGTCCCCAAAATTTAGCGCTGTATGAAGAGCCAGATATTGCTGCGCTGGCCGCCGCCTATGGATTTGGTATTATTCGCAACCATCCTTTTATAGATGGTAACAAACGTACAGGCTTTACAGTAACGGAACTTTTTCTTGCTATGAACGGACAGGAGTTGATCGCCGATGATACATCATGCGTGGTTACCACTTTAAAGCTTGCAGAAGGCAGCCTATCCGAAAAAGAGTTTGCCGACTGGATTAGATTCAGCACCAAGTCTATATGACAAACAATATTGAGCAATTCAGTAAGGTTCCAGTACTGGATAGTGTCAATTGGACTATGTTTATAGTTCATAATCTTCAATACCTTTGCCAATCCCCCAAAAAGTGTGAAATAGTTCACAGACATTCCACTTAAAATCCCGTAAGCTGAAAATAGTCTCGCCGTGTCGACAAAGCCCAGATGTTTTGCCGACTCAAACGCTTATAAAAATAATAACGGGAGCGTCATCATGAAACACGCCAAAGCCATCGCTTATCTGCGTCAGTTATGCTGCTCAGGGCTGAACAAGGAAGTGGTAATACCGGAATTTCTTCGTGCTGTGCAGGCTGTGATTCCATCCGGCAGTAATGTGTTTTCTGGATTTAATGAAAAAATAACCCCAACTTACTTCATACTCGAAAAGAACATAGCCGATTTACCTAATGTATCCGAACTCGTACCCATTATTATTTCCGCTTTTTTTACCCCTGAGCGAACCAATAGCTTTGTTAGCTGGCTTATCGCCCATCCAACATTAACCGATACCAGGGTACTCGATAGAAATTTTTATAAAACCGATTTTTACAATTTGATTTTTCTGCCCTACAACCAACACCACGGCCTTTGGACGCTTGTAATGGTGCATGGAAAGCCAGCTGGGATTATGAACCTGTTTCGCCCACGCCAGCAAAAGCCCTTCAACACACGCGAGCAAAACCTTATGACGAGTTTACTGCCTTATGTCAGCCATGCACTGCAAGCCCCTGATGATCAGGGCATCCAATACAGTGAAACCGGATCGTCTGGCCTGATAATTATGACTGTACAGGGCCGCATAGAGTTGATGAGTTACGAAGCCAAAAATTTGCTGGCTTTAGCGTGTCACCCGACATTAACCGTGAATGGATGCAGTGAAGAAACTGAATTATTAGCGAAATTGGCGCAACTGTGCCGCAATCTGGAAGCGATATTTCAGGGCAAACACGCCGCGCCACCGTCCTGGTGCCATATCAATGGCCGTGGCCGCTTTGTCTTTCGTGCTTACTGGCTGGGCAGCCAACAGGTTGAATTCTGCGGGGGGGGGGAGATCGGCATGACCATTGAACATCAAGAACCACTCACTTTGAAAATACTACGCGCCATGCAGGACTTGCCACTTTCCAGTACGCAAAAAGAAGTTGCCTTGTTGCTGGCACAAGGCTATTCCAACGAAAAAATCGGCGAACACCTGCATATCAAAAACACCACCGTTAAGGACCATATCGGCAAAATCTTTACCAAACTGGATATTCATCACCGCGAGGAATTATTGCCCAAATTGCTGGCTTTGGAGACCCTGGAAATATCTGGGCGAGGCTAAAGCATCGAAGCTTTTAGCAGAATTGCCATTAAGTTAAGCAAGAAAGCTCCCTCTCCTGCTGGAGAGGGTTGGGG
>SBAV01000017.1 GCA_005239965.1 Methylobacter tundripaludum | reverse complement strand
TATTGGCTTATTCCTATCAGGAAAAACGACCTTCACTTAATATCAGAGCCGATGTTCTGCTCACACTTTTGAACTAACCTTATCCCGAACTCAGGTTAATCAGGTATGGAGTACGGATATCACGTACATACGGCTACTGCGGGGCTTTGTGTACCTGGTGGCCGTTATAGACTGGTACTCGCGTAAGGTGTTGTCATGGCGGGTATCCAACACCATGGATAGTGGGTTTTGTGTGGATTGTTTAGAGCAGGCGTTACAGCTATATGGTACACCTGAAATATTCAACACCGACCAGGGTAGCCAGTTTACCAGTGACGCATTTACTGGTGTGCTCAAGAAACACAATATTGCCATCAGCATGGATGGCCGTGGGCGGGCGTTGGACAATATCTTTGTGGAACGGCTTTGGCGTAGCGTTAAGCATGAAGATGTGTATCTGAAAGGTTACGCCATAATGTCAGATTTATTGGTGGGATTGGCGAAATACTTTGTATTTTACAACGGGGAGAGAACGCATCAATCCCTGGATTACAGTACACCCGATGAGGTCTATCTTGCTGCAAGCGGTGGGGGAGCAATGATTGTCGACAAGTACAAGGATACTGAAAAAACCACTCCAGAATAAAAGGGTATTACGGGGCAGCGCCGTCCAGCTGCAAATGAAAGGCTACCATCTTAAACTCGATGTTTTTTTGTCTTGACAATGGGGTCCACTATAGTGGAGGGGGCGAAGTCCAAGTTCATCTGAATCATTACAGATATTAACTCCACGTTTTGTTTCCATTATTCCCAAACATTTTTTGTGTTTCTGTGGACAAAAACGCTACTGCCCCCGCAGAAAAAACCTGTCCAAATCTTGCGCGGATAATTCCACCCAGGTTGGCCGGCCATGATTGCACTGGCCGCTTCTTTCCGTGCGTTCCATATCCCTCAGTAAAGCATTCATCTCGGCAATAGTCAGACGGCGATGCGCTCTTACCGCGCTATGGCAGGCAACTGTCGCCAAAATATGGTTGGATTGCTCCTGGATACGATGGCTCATGCCATGTTCGAGCATATCCGCCAAGACATCGCGAATCAAAGTATCGACATCAGCGTGGCCTAATAAGGCAGGAATTGAACGCAAAACAATTGTCTCTGGACCACTTCGATTTAGCTCAAATCCTAATGAATTAAAAAATTCGCTGTGCTGTTCCACTAAATCCGCTTCTGCTGAGCGCACGGTAAGTTTAATGGGTAATAACAAGGGCTGACTGGGCACAACGCCATTGCCATACTGTTGCTTTAGGCGCTCATACGTCACACGTTCATGGGCGGCATGGGCATCGACCAGAATAATCCCGGTTTTGGTTTCAGACAGGATAAAAATATTGTGAATATGGGCAAGCGCATAACCTAAAGGCGGATACGCCTGCTCAGTTTGCTGTTTTTGTACAGGCGATGCTGACGAATCAGGGGCGCTGTGCAACAATTGCCGGTAAGCTTGCATCTCTTCTTCAACATGCAAAGGCAATACGGCTTGTTGCGGTGGCCTTTGAAAACGGTAGGACGGCTGTTGTGCATTTAATATTGGCGTACTTTCTGATACCGGCAAAGGCTTAAACTCTGTCGCTGCAAAAGCGCGTTCTGTAGTTTGTCCCGGCCTGACATTGGCCAGCGATCGGTGCAAGGCAGTAAACAAGAAATCATGCACCAGGCGACCTTCTCGAAAACGCACTTCAGTTTTGGCAGGATGGGCGTTAACATCAATCAAGGCTGGA
This sequence comes from Methylobacter tundripaludum, assembly GCA_005239965.1. Classification (GTDB taxonomy): domain Bacteria; phylum Pseudomonadota; class Gammaproteobacteria; order Methylococcales; family Methylomonadaceae; genus Crenothrix. The sequence goes on along the minus strand of SBAV01000017.1, from coordinate 9,716 downwards.
TCAAGTGTGAGGTATAAGACAAATACCGGATAACGGCCATGGAATAACACATCCTGATAGGCTTGTTTAACCGCATGGGAAACCAGTTTGTCCCTAACCAGTCTACCGTTAACATAGAAAAACTGTAGGTCTTGTTGGCTGCGCGAAAAAGTAGGCAAGCCCACCCAACCGCTTAAACGCAAGCCGGAAGATTCGAAATCAATTTTTACCGCATTATCAATGAACGCCAGACCACAAATACCGGCGATTCTTTGCTCTTGTTCTATGTCGCTGAACGCAGGTTTTAACGAAAGTATTTCTTTTTGGTTATGGGAAAGCACAAACCCTGTGTCAAAACGACTTAACGCCAGCCTCTGTACAACAGTTTCAATGTGGGCAAATTCGGTTTTTTCGGTTTTTAAGAACTTGCGCCGCGCCGGTGTGTTATAAAAAAGGTCGCGCACATCAACGGTTGTACCTTCAGGATGCGGATCGGGCTGGGGATCAAAATCCCGCTCCGAACCATCGGCACTAACTCGCCAGGCGCAATCTGCGTTTGCAACACGGGAAATTAAGGTCAATCTGGCAACAGCGCTGATACTGGGCAAGGCCTCACCACGAAAGCCCATGCTGGCAACCTGCTCCAAATCCTGCAGCGTGGCGATTTTACTGGTGGCGTGTCGGGATAATGCCAATGACAAATCATCCTTAACAATACCACAGCCATTGTCCCGTATTTTAATCAGCCGGGCACCGCCCTGCTCTATATCAATAGCGATTTGATTAGCGCCGGCATCAAAACTGTTTTCAACCAGTTCCTTGACAATTGAAGAAGGCCGTTCGACCACTTCACCGGCGGCAATTTGATTGATAAGTTGAGGGGGGAGTAGTTGAATACGCATCGGCTGATTTAAAGCAAAAAACGTATTTTATACAACCGTTAACCCCAATGAGATATTAATTTAATTACAGATATGAAGTGTTTCATTATCGGTAATATTTCACAGATTTCATGTTGGAAAATCTGTATTATTAAAAAACGAGGATGTTTTAGTTCCTGATCTATTTGTAAAACAGACTGGAAAATACCGGCCTTCCATTATCAAAAAGGCCCCTATTGGGTTTTAAGGGCGTGTTTCCATTTGTATCCTACTGGTTAAGCTACAAAGGTTTTAGCAATTGATGCCCATACCAACAACCGGACAAACGGTTTCATCCTGATCCAGTTGCCTGGTAAATGATTACCATAGGTCAGGAAATGTGCGTGAACGTGAGAATTTTCTCCACAGGCTCTTTCTTATGTCGCAAGGGGCAGGCACATCCATAATATTCTGTTTATTGAGATAGGGGCATGAAAGGCCTCGTTATTCTTGAGTTTTTTATAGCATGTAGCACATAGGGCGTATTAGGGGCGCATAATCCGCCGCATGAAGCAACAAGAGACCAGGCGCTTAACTGAAATAGCTATGGAGACAAAGTCATGAACTCAACCAATGAAACCTACACCTACCGCGGCGGCGAAAAACTGTTGCTGACGAAAAGCTCGAACGAGTTTGTGGTGCGCGCAACACCGGAAAAACTTGCGGAAATTGGAATCACGGATACAGAAAAAGTTTCACCGAGTTCCTCCAGGGTGACCACCCGCGAGGAAGAGCTAAATATGATGATGGATCAGGCCAGCAATGCCGCTACGACCCAACCCGCCTATTACGAGGCCGACAGCGGCCAGGAGTTTCTAAGCACCGATCGTATCCTCGTTACCTTTAGGGAACCGCTTACGGCGGAGAAAGTCGATGAGTTTTCTGGCCGTTACGGGCTGGTTAAAAAAGAAACCTACAGCGACCGTGATTATCTGTTCCAACTGACTGTCCATACCGGAATGGATGCCGTCCAACTGGTAGTTGAGCTGACGGAGAACGAACCGCTGGTTCAATACGCCGAGAACGATCTCAATTACCGGGTGCAAACCTATCAGTTCGCGGTTCCGACCGACCCCAACTATGCCCGGCAGTGGCATTTGCACAACCGCCTCAACGATCCGGCCTTTGATTCCAGATCTTCAACGCGCTGCGAGGACGCCTGGCGGGTATTGGATCATTTCGGCAGCTTTGATGTCGTGGTCGGCGTAACCGATGACGGTTGTAAACTGGATCATCCCGATTTTGATTCCGCCGGTAAATTCGCGGGTTGGGGCTACTTCCGGGGTACACGCTTGGTCGTCCGCGAAGATGTCGATGCCAACCCTGCCGAGATGTACAAGACCGGCTCCAACCACGGTACCTCCTGTGCTGGCGTGATCGCGGGGGAAGTGGATGCCATGCTCACCGTCGGTGCTGCTCCGGGGTGCCGTTTATTGCCTATCCAATGGGAGTCCGATGGGCCATCCCTGTTTATTAGCGATTCCAAGCTGCTGTCCGCCATCAACTACATGGCAGACAAGGTGGACGTGGTTTCGAATTCCTGGGGCAGCAGCCCCACCAATTTGTTCGCGACAACCGTAATTAACCGCATCACGGCGCTAGCGTCATCGGGTGGGCGTCGCGGCCGGGGCATTGTTTTCCTGTGGGCCGCAGGGAACGAAAATTGCCCTATCCAGCACAGCGCGCAAGTAGACGTACCCTTTGACAGAGGTTGGCAATTCAACGCGGACGGCACACGTACCTGGGTTGGCGTCCAAACATCACGCCAGTTCCGGCATAATCTTGTGGATGTCCCCAATGTAATATACGTGGCCGCCTTGGCCAGCAACGCCCAGCGCAGCCATTACTCAAATTACGGCACAGGGATCGGGATCTGCGCACCCTCGAGCAATGTGCATGAATATCTACGCTTAAGCGTGACAGGTCTTGGCATTACCACCACAACGGGTGCCAGCGGCGGGGTGACAGCTACTTTCGGCGGCACTTCCAGCGCAACGCCTTTGGTGGCCGGCGTCACCGCGTTGACAATTTCTGCAAACCCGAATCTGGCGGCTTCCCAGGTCATCTCCATTCTCAAGCGTACGGCGGCCAAGAACCTCAGCATGGATGATTACCCCCGCACGCCCCCCGCCAATTTTGACCTGGCACCAACCTGGGATGTTTCTCCAGTAGCGCCGTTCGACCGTGGCGATTTTAATGATATTGGGGTTCCTGATGGAACCTGGAGCCCGTGGTTTGGCCACGGAAGGGTCGATGCCGCTGCGGCAGTTGCCGAAGCAATTCACCAGTCCGACGGGACAAATCCCGATCAGGTGTTCCGCCAGGCTTCCACCCCGGTTCTGCAAATTCCTGATAACAATCCCACCGGAGTGCGCGACACGATACATTTCAACGACAACGCCAGGGTCGGGAAAGTGAAAGTGTCGATAGACATCACGCACACTTACATCGGCGATTTGCGTCTAACGTTGAGCGCGCCATCGGGCAGAACAGTAATCCTCCACGACCGCAATGGCGGCCAGGCTGATGATCTCAAGAAAACCTTTGACGCATCCAATTCACCGGGGCTTGCCGGGCTCGCCGGGGAATCTGTCCAAGGGGACTGGGCGCTATTCGTGCAGGATCTCGCCGCCGCCGATACGGGGCTGTTGAGCCGATGGGAAATAGAAATAACCGGCAAACAGGACAATGCAATAAGGCTGGAGGAGATGCCTGGGGTGGCGATCCCGGACAATAGCCCCGCTGGGATAGAACGGGTGCTGACGGCTGCCGGTGATGGCCTTGTCCGTGACATCACTGTTGCGGTGGATATCACCCATACTTACATCGGTGACTTGAAGGTCACGCTAACATCGCCCGGCGGAACCGGAGTTGTATTGCATGACCGCAGCGGCGGCAGCGCCGATAACATCATCAAAAACTACACGTCTGCCACTACACCGGAACTATCGGCGCTCCGTGGCCAGCCGGTGCAAGGAGCCTGGAAATTGCGCGTCGCTGACCTCGAAGCCAAGGACACGGGTAAGCTCAATCGCTGGGCTTTGCAGGTCGAGCGGGACATTTGAGGGGTGTTCACGCTTGCCACTCTGGTTTTTACTTCAATGTGGATTAAATGCTAAACAGAAGCCAGTGCATAACGTTAAAACGTTGAGGAAAATACCTCTCACCCCAAAAGAAAGTAACGAATGCACTGGCGGAAACACCGACAACGACCTATCCTTATGTAGGTAAGCATTATTGGCAAAATCTTTGAGCCTATAGCCAGCTCATGAGCCTACGCCAACTTAAGTTTTAGGAATACGCATAAAACAACGTGAGCAATTGTAGGGGCGACTTTATTAATCGCTATGGGGCGAATGAATTCGCCCCTACACCGCTAAAAGCCTTAAATTTGTTAATTTTATGCGCCGGTTTTATTTGTGCCAGCATTCTATCCATTTGGCTAAGGCATTTGATTGGCTTAAACTAGGTTTTGTCATTGGCTTATTTTTTCATTAATTCCAGGATTGAACATGGCAAAAAAATACATCTATTCATTTCAAAATGGTGACGGCAAGAACAAAGTACTGTTAGGCGGCAAAGGGGCGAATTTGTGCGAGATGACCCAGATTGGCCTTAACGTTCCTCCTGGTTTTGTTATATCGACTGAAGCATGTCTTGATTATCTGGAACATCATCAATTGCCGGAAGGTTTACTCGCCGATGTTAAGGCTAATATTGCCCAGATTGAAAGTCTGGCCGGCAAAAAATTTGGTGACAACCTTAATCCGCTCTTGGTATCCGTACGTTCCGGTTCGGCCATTTCTATGCCCGGTATGATGGATACTATCCTTAATCTGGGGCTTAATGCCCAGACCTTACAAGGACTGATTGCACAAACCGGCGATGCGCGTTTTGCTTATGATGCCTATCGTCGTTTTATCCAGCTGTTTGGCAAGGTTGCCTTAGGGATTGATGATGAAAAGTTCGATGCCCATTTCGCAGCCGTTAAACAGCAGGCCGGGATTAAGGCGGATGTCGGCTTGGATGCCAGCCACTTACGGCAGATTAGTGAATTATTCCTGCAAGTTGTCCAGGAAGAAACAGGCAAACCGTTTCCTGAAAACGTTTACGAACAGCTGGAACTGTCAATTAAAGCGGTATTTAATTCCTGGATGGGGAAACGCGCCGTCGATTACCGGCGCGAATTTCATATTACCCACCAAATGGCCAATGGTACCGCCGTGAATGTGGTAACCATGGTGTTTGGCAATATGGGTAACGATTGTGCTACCGGCGTCGGTTTTACCCGTAATCCAGGTACTGGCGACAATGAAATGTATGGCGAATACCTGGTTAATGCGCAAGGCGAAGATGTGGTTGCCGGGATTCGAACGCCGAAGCCGGTGCATGATCTGGCCAATGAAATGCCTGATCTTTATAAACAATTGGTAGATCTACGCAACAGACTGGAAGCGCACTACCGGGAAGTCCAGGATTACGAATACACTATTGAACGCGGCGTGCTGTACTGCTTGCAAACACGCAACGGTAAAATGAATGCTACGGCTATGGTCAGGACGTCGGTGGACATGGTGGCCGAAGGCTTAATCAGTAAAGAACAGGCCTTGTTGCGCATCAATCCGGAATTACTGGAGCAATTGCTCCATCCACAATTGGATCCTAACAGCAAGGTGCAACCCGTTGCACAAGGATTGCCCGCTTCACCCGGCGCTGCCTTCGGCAAATGCGTGTTTGAGGCCGACACCGCTGAGCTGATGGGACGCGCCGGTGAAAAAGTGATTTTGTTGCGGGAAGAAACCAAGCCCGAAGACATCCATGGTTTTTTTGCGGCGCAAGGTATCTTAACCAGCCGCGGCGGCAAAACGTCCCATGCGGCCGTGGTCGCCAGGGGCATGGGCAAAGCCTGCATTGCCGGTGCTGAAGACATCAAAATAGACGTGCGTGCCCGGCAAGCGATTATTGGAGAACTGCATATTCGTGAAGGGGATGTGATCACCATTGACGGCAGTACCGGCTTGATTTATCTGGGTCGCATTGCCACCATAGAACCGGCCTTTACAGAAGAATTGAAAACGCTATTGGCATGGGCCGATGACGTCGCTGAACTGGAAGTGCATGCCAATGTCGACACCCCCGAACAGGCACGTATGGCCAAGAGTTATGGCGCAACCGGTATCGGTTTGTGCCGGACGGAGCGGATGTTTAATGCTTCAGACCGCTTGCCTTTAGTGATCGATATGATCCTGGCGGACAGCAAAGAAGCCCGGCAAGCGGCGTTAGAAAAGTTATTTCCCATTCAGCGCGATGATTTTAAAGAATTGTTTGAAGCCATGTCGCCTTATCCGGTTACCGTGCGCTTGCTAGACCCGCCCATGCATGAATTTTTGCCTAGCGAGCACCAGCTTGAAGATGAAATCAAGGCGTTGAATAATTATAAAATCATCATTCAAGGACAGCAGGTTACCCTGGAAACCTTGGGTAAACATGCCGCGCTACCGGCACCGTTTAATTATCTGAATGAAGAAGTCATCAACAAAGCCATTGCCAAGAAAGAGTTGATGCTGAAAAAAGTCAGGGAATTATACGAAGTCAACCCTATGCTCGGACATCGCGGGGTGCGTTTGGGGATGTCGTATCCGGAAATTTACCAGATGCAAATCCGCTCCATACTGGAAGCAGCGGCGCTGTGCAACAAGCAAGGTACTGCCATATCGCCGGAAATTATGGTGCCCCAAGTAATTACCGCTAAGGAGTTGCAAAGAGTAAAGGACTATGTCGACCAGATTCGGCAAGAAGTTGAACAGCAATACAATATTGATCTGAAGTTTAAATTCGGCACCATGATAGAAACCGTAAGGGCTTGTGCCCGCGCTGGGGAGTTAGCGGAAGTGGCGGAATTTTTCTCGTTCGGTACCAATGACCTAACGCAAGCGACGTTTTCATTTTCAAGGGAAGATGCCGAAAACAAGTTTTTGCCGTTGTACAATGAAACCGGCTTGCTGGAAGACAACCCTTTTGAAGTGCTTGATGCCAAAGGCGTGGGGCAATTGATGCAAATGACCGCTGTTTCCGGCCATAAAACCCGTCCGGATATTAAAATCGGCATTTGTGGCGAACAAGGCGGGCATCCGCAATCAATCCGCTTTTGCCACCACATTAAACTGGATTATGTCTCCTGCTCAGCGCCGCGCATTCCCATTGCCAGGCTGGCCGTTGCCCATGCCAAGCTGCTGGAGGACAAATACACCATCAATTAAAAATAGGGCCGTGCTACACAAGGGCTCTGTCGCAAAGTTGGTCAATCCTGAAGCTGTTTGGCCAACTTTGAGTAATTGAAAAAACGTAAATATTCACTTAACCCTCTAAGTTACTGCGTAACTTGAAGATCGAGCCACAGAAAAACAACCTGTTAGTTGTTGACGGCATCCCTGCCGTCATTTTGAACACCATCATGGTGGATTACATCATTCTCATGCTCAGCTAACTGACATAACGACAAATTGTTTGCTCAGCGCTTGATATTTTATCTGTTAAGGGTATAAGAAAAATGTGCCATATTGCACATCACCTTATGATGAGGAGGCTTTTATGAGTCGTTTAATACGTTTTTTATTCGCCTTAATCGTATACCTTATATCCATTCCGGCAGGTGCAGCGACCTTGTCCGTTAATATACAAAACTTCCTGTTTTCACCCGCTATATTAACCATAAACCTGGGTGATAGCGTTAAGTGGCTTAATAAAGATGGAACTACTCACAGTATTACCCAAGACAATAATTTATGGACTCATGATGCGAGTCCCGGCAGTTCGTTTACCCGACAATTCAATACCGAAGGCAGCTACAGCTACCATTGCCGGTTTCACCCTTCAATGACAGGGAAAATTATTGTCCGCACTCCTGAACAGACGCGTATCAACATAGGGCAAAATATTGTCACCGTTGCCCCAAAGGTCTTACCGATCAAACTTAATTTGACGGGGAAAAATGCCAATACCGTTTATCTGGGCAGTTACATTGTCAATGCCCAGTCAGGCTGTGCCAATTGCCATAGTTGCCCGACTTATGCCGTAGGGCATAATCCCTATAAAAAAGGTGAAGTTAAACAATTTAATGCCCGTACTTATCTTGCCGGTGGGGTGTCGGTGAAAGGCGTGGTTTCTGCCAATTTGACACCTGATACGACAGGTAAACCCGCAGGTTTAACGCTCGCACAATTTAAGACATTGTTGCGCACTGGCCATGATCCCGATGCTCCAGGTCAGTTCTTACCTGTTATGCCCTGGCCTTTTTTTGGCATGATGAGCGATCATGATCTCGATGCAATTTACAGTTATTTAAGCAGCATACCCAAAGCTGTGACGCCCACTAAAGCCTGTGTTTTGGGGCAGTAAGCGCATAATAAACGGAGTCAAAAAAACAAGTTTTTGACTCCGAATTATGTTGGCCACCGGTCAATATTGAAATTTGGAGGCAGACCATGTCAAATGAAACTGTGCGGGTTATCGCGAGAGTCACTTCGCAACCCGGCAAGGTTGAAGAACTCAAGCCCATATTACTGAACCTGATTGAACCAACGCGAAGTGAAAAAGGTTGCATCAGCTATCAACTGTTGCAAGGTAAAACCAACTCCGCCGAATTCGTCTTCATTGAAGAATGGGCGAGCGATTCGGCTGAAAATGCCCACATGACGACTTCCCATGTGCAAGAGGCCTTATCGAAAGCCCAATCGTTGTTCGCCAAAGCGCCTGATATTAGCAGGTATGTGATTATCGGATAGGCGGTAATTGCTGGCAGAATATCCACTACAACCATAAATTCCGAGGTGTCCGATGAACGGTATCACAATTTCCCAACCCTTTCATGGCCTGCTTGAAAACGAAGGCCACAGCTACAGCAATTGGGGACTGAGCCGCTCGACGAAGCCGGCTGTCTATGTCGAACCGATCAGTTACGCTGATGTACAGGCCGTAGTGCGCGACGCGCAGCGGTTTCCGTCCCCCGTAAATCCGGTAGGATCATTGCTGTCTGTGACACCCACTATTGTCAATGACGGTGGTACGATGTTATGTACACGCAAGCTTGATGAAATTGTAGGCCTGGAAGTTGACAGTACAGGGCGGCAGATCGTCCGGGTGCAGGCCGGCTGTCGTCTTAAGAAACTCAATATGTGGCTACAGGCGCATAGTGTGGAAATTCCGTTTCAAGCAGAAATCGGTGAGGCCACCGTAGGCTCGGTTGCAGTCGGTGATACCAAGGAGTCATCACTGGACGGTGCCGGCTATTTTTCCGCGCACGTTGTTGCCCTCACCTATGTTGATGACCAGGGCGAACTTCGCGCCTTATCTGACTATAAGGATGGGGCGGTGTTCCATGAGTTCAAGTGTTCGTTTGGGCTCTTTGGTATCGTTGTTGAATGCCAACTTGAAGTACGCCCGGCGACGCTGTGCCGGTCGGACATATCGATTGAAGTTTTTAAGTCGCCGGGGGATCTCGCCCATGGCTTGATCGCCAAACGCGAAACGTGTGATGCCCTGTTTGCTGTCGTATTTCTCCATCAATTGATGAGTTTTATGGATGAGCGTTTCAAGGCGGGTTTCGGTGCAGTAACCCCTGCTTCATCACAGCCTGCTTGTGATGAATTTCGCATCGCAAAACGCTTGGCGGTTCAACGGGGATTTGAAGGTGTCGAAGTACCGCAGCCCAAGGGGCTTGTTTATTCCCGCCATGATTTTGTCAACGAGTATTGGCGGCCATCAGCAGGCGAGTACCGCCTCGACTTTCAATATTACGAGCATGACATTACGCAACTC
>SBAV01000357.1 GCA_005239965.1 Methylobacter tundripaludum | reverse complement strand
TGGCAAACCCAAGAAAAATGAACCTTGTGGTTTGCAAGGTTAAGCGTGAGCTTGTTTTCGCCCCATTCATAATTCATATTTATTATTGTATAAACAAAAATACAATAAAGCAATGAAGCTAACGGCCATTATTTGCTACCACCCTAGATGACAAATTTTGTCACAAAATGACATAAATAATCACTCGACAGAAATTAACAGTCCCCTTCCTCGTTAAAAACCACTCTGCGACACCTCTGCTTTAGTCGTCAAATTCTTTAAATATAGTGCATTACAGAGTAGCCGAACCGTTAATTACAAAGCTGGCACACAACATGCTTAATAACATATTGAATAACGTTGACACTTACTTTTCTAAACGTAATCTCGCCAATATTGGCACAACACACTTGAGGATTTTTTATGGCCACAATACCTACTAAACCAACAGCAGCTACAGCGGCAGATGTTAATGGCTCTAGCAACGATGACTTTTTACTGGGCACCGCCAGTAACGACATTATTTATGGAGCAGCCGGATTTGCAACAGGCTTTGCAGCTGATGGCATTGACACCATGCAAGGTGGCGCAGGTGATGATATCTACATGGTTAATAACGTTGCCGATGTTGTCACTGAGTTTGTCACTGAAGGCGTCGATACCATTTTCAGCACCGTCAGTTACACTTTGTCTAGCGAAGTGGAAAACCTAGTTGCTGTCAGCACCGCCGCAGATAAAGTATTTACCGGCAATGCAGGCAACAACATTTTGGACGGCACCCAAAATGCTGTTGGTGATACCTTGCAAGGTATGGCTGGCAATGATACCTACGTTATGGAAACCGGCGATACCGTTATAGAAGGCAAACTGGCCTCCGCCACTGCGACCCAATACACAGACACCGGGGGCATTGATAAAATAGAATCGGCTACCAGCGTCGACATTTCGGCATTAATTACTGACGACGGCCAGTTGCCAGGTGCTGACACGCCTGATGCCATTATAGGCCAGGCATTTATTGAAAACGTTACCCTAACAGGTACCACTGCAACCACTATTACCGGGAACGCTAAAAACAATACCTTGGTAGGTAACAGCATAGCCAATAGCATTACGGGCGGAGCTGGCAATGATATCTTGGATGGCGGCAAAAATACCGTAGTTGGTGTCGCCGACACTTTTAATGGGGGGCTAGGCAACGACACTTATATCTCCAGAAACGATGCTGATACCTCCTTTACCGAAGGCTTGAATGAAGGTACGGATACCATTCTGGGCGTGTTTACTACCGGTACGGTTAACGCCTCCGCCAACATTGAAAACATTACCTTAATAGGGACTACCAGTATTGGCGCAACTGGCAATAGCCTGGCAAACACCATTAACGGAAATAATGGTAGCAACACACTGACCGGCGGAACTGGTACAGTTGTTGATACCTTGAATGGTTTGCAAGGGACCGACCTTTTGATCGGTGGTGCAGGCGCAGATAAGATGACCGGCGGCAAAGGTAATGATACCTATAGCGTAGATAGCACTACCGATGTCGTCACAGAATTGGCAAATGCTGTCATCAATGGTACTGATACCGTTGTAAGCAGTGCAACCTATACCCTGAATAGCGCTGCTGCCTTTGGTGTTGAAAATATTACTTTGGGTACGCTGACGTCCTCTGGTGGTGGTGGTGCCACCACTGCCACTATCGTTTCAACAGGCACCACAGCAATCAATGCGACTGGCAATGCCCTGGCAAACACCATTATTGGCAATGACGGAAACAATATTCTGGACGGTGGTGTAGGTGCAGATGCTATGACTGGCAATGGTGGCAACGATACCTATATTGTTGATAATACGCTTGATACAGTAACCGAAGCAGCCAGTGGAGGTACAGCGGATATTGTTAAAAGCAGTGTAGATTTTACCTTGCCAACGGAAGTAGAGAACTTGACACTGACCGGTACCACCGCTATTGATGGAACGGGGAACGCCTCTAACAATATAATTATTGGTAATGCAGGCATCAATATTATCACTGGGGGTGCAGGACAAGACACTGTGACAACGGGTGCTGGGGCGGATACCATAAAATTTGCAGCGGGTGTAGCCGACACCGTTGCTGGTGCGGCTTCCGTAGCGGATATTGACTGGTTTAAAGATTTAAGCCTCAATGGCTCAACAGCCGATCAAATTGACATAACAGCAGCCGTTGACAGTGTGGGCAAAGCAGTGTCCGGGCAAATCAGCAGCGCAACTTTTATTGCTGATATGTCAACGGCACTGGAAGCCTCAGCCAATGGCACTGGGTTTAAAGTTGCTACAGCAGGTATTACAGCCGCTGTAGTCACCGCAACCACTGGCAGTGGAGGCGTTACAACAGGCGACAAATTCTTGGCGATTGATTTGAATAGCAACGGTACATTTGAGGCAACCGATTTCGTCATTGAAATTACAGGTTCAACTGTTACCAGTTTGACTTTAGATACCTTTATTTAAAACTCTACTGTAACACTAACAATAATAACCCCGTGCTGATTCAGTTGGCACGGGTTTTTTTGTTTATGTGACATGTGTGTTTGACTTATTAAAAGAGAAGCATAAACTATTGGTAGTCACTTCAACTACCTTTATGCTGATAAAATGACACCGCCTAATATCACCGCACCAACTCAACACGCTAGCCCGCTTTCTGTAAAACTGGACGCTAAAGAAAAAGATTTGCTTATGCAAATGGCCAAAGAAAAACAACGTTCCGTTCATTTCCTTATGCGCCAAGCTGTTCGGGAGTATATCGAACGAGAACAAAAACAATTGCATTTTTTTGAGGATGGCAGAAAAGCTATCGAGCACTATAACCAAACC
>SBAV01000239.1 GCA_005239965.1 Methylobacter tundripaludum | reverse complement strand
GCTTGGCATTCGGTTTGAGTCAAACATCCCGCCATCGGTCGCGTCATTTTGTTGGGCGGCCTGTCCATCGGACGGATGCGTTTGCATCAGGCGCGTGGTTGGATGGTGTATTTGCCGAGCTGTTTCAGCCGCGCCCGCTGTAAGCCGCACAGGGTGACATCCTGCTGAAACTTAGCTTACCGGTCTGCTGGGCAAGCCGGTGCTGCGTTGCGTTGGCAAACCAAGTTGGGCAGTGAGTTTTGTTGGGCTGGCTGTCCGTCGTAATGTTTGGGCTTGGGTGTCCGTTTGGCATTTCGGTTTAGGCGCGCGTTAAGGGTTGTGTCGCGTTAATATTTTGGGTTCTGTGGGCGTTTGGGGTTAGGTTTATGATTGTGCCTAACAGGTCGCTCAAAGGGACGCGCCGCCCGTTGGCGCATTTGAACATCGGTTTTTATCATGGCTTTCGGGCTTCGCTGGGCTTCATTGATCGGCGCGCCCCTTAGCTTTACGTTAGCCAACCAATCCCCAAAAAATGGGGAAAAGTGTTGAAATTGCGCTCAAAAATATCATTTATTTTCAAATAGTTGCAATGAGCGCATTGAGAGGCGTTCTTTGGTTTAGGCTTCAGGTTTCGGTTTGCCTTCGTTAGCTTCAGTGGTTTGTGTGATAGACTTGGCCTGCCTTTATCACACGCTTAAAACAAAATAATATGTCTTACGTTATTCAAACAAAGAATGGTTCAGAATTAAATAGATTTTACAAAGAAGATCTATTAATTCATGACTGGTATCGCTTTGTTTTGTCTTATCCACCTCATCTTGTCAAAAACTACCTACACAAATTTAGTATTGATAAGCGGCATTGCGTACTTGATCCGTTTTGCGGTACCGGAACAACTTTAGTTGAATGCAAGAAGCACGGGATTTCGTCTGTTGGGATCGAAGCTAACCCAGTAGTACACTTAATGGCTGAAACAAAAACGAGATGGGATGTTGATAGTGCTTATCTTATTAAGCACGCAGAAGCCATAGCAAACGAAGCACAGGCAAGAATTGTAAAATATGGCGACAACCTAAAAACACTAACCGAAGAACAACAGAAGCTAATTATTACAGATTCGATAAGCTCAATGCCATTACATAAAGCACTTGTCTTGCTGGAAGTGATGGATGAATTTCATGATGTACGTTTCAGCAACTATGAGAAAACTGCTTTTGCTAAACAGCTTGTTTATGCTTTCAGCAACCTAAAGTTTGGTCCAGAAGTTGGGGTAAGCAGGAAAAAGAAGTTGGATGTTGATGTTATTCAAATATGGCTGAAACAAGTTAATGAAATGGCGGATAATTTAGCATTTTTCAGCAGGCGAAAAAATGCTAGTTCCGTCGTTCATTTAGCTGATTCAAGAAATATTGAAATGACACTACAACCTAAAAGTATAGACGCGGTAATAACTTCCCCACCGTATCCAAACGAAAAAGACTACTCAAGAACTACAAGGCTTGAATCGGTGTTATTAGGTTTCATGACTAACAAAAAAGACCTTAGAACACACAAAGAAAGATTTCTCCGCTCCAATACCAGAAATGTCTATGTCAACGACTCAGATGAAAAATGGATTGCATACAATGGACGCATTCTTGAACTTGCTGATTCAATAGAAAGAAAACGCCTAGAGTTAGAAAAAAACTCTGGATTTGAAAAGCTATACCATAAGGTTGTTAAGCTCTATTTTGGTGGAATGGCTCGACATTTAGAAGAATTGAAGCCAAAGCTACGCCCAGGGGCAAAACTTGCTTATGTCGTAGGAGATCAAGCCTCGTATTTCAGGATAATAATTCAGACAGGCGAAATACTGGCTGATATTGCGCGTCATGCTGGCTATGAAGTGATGGGTATCGATTTATTTAGGACACGTTTATCAACTGCAACAAAAGACCAGCTTCGTGAAGAAGTGGTGCTTTTGCAATGGAAAGGGTAATTGGCTCAATTATGGCTAATAACGGCAAGAATAGGTATGCCCAACTGATTGAAGATATATTTTTCAAACGCTATAAAAAGGGTGACACGCGAGTTGAGTTTATCCGTGAAGATATTGAAAAGACTGCCGAGCTATTGGATATTAAGCTCCCTAAAAATCTAGGCGATGTCATCTATTCATTCAAATTCAGAGCTTCACTCCCTGAAACCATAAAAACAACGGCTGACCCTGGAAAAGAGTGGGTAATTAAGAATATTGGACGTTCTCAGTACACTTTTGAGCAACTGGCGAATTCTCGTATACTCCCAGACAATATGCTTATGGCAATCAAAATACCAGATGCTACTCCCGGAATTGTTGAACGCTATGCTTTAGAAGACGAACAGTCACTTTTAGCTAAGCTTAGATACAACAGGCTATTGGATATTTTTACAGGCTCAACCTGCTATTCATTACAGAATCACCTGAGAACAACGGTTCCGGGTGTTGGACAAGTTGAAACAGATGAAATTTATGTAGGTATTGATAAACTTGGCAGGCAATACATTTTTCCACTTCAAGCTAAGGGTGGGAAAGACGAAATCGGAATTGTTCAAATTGAACAGGATATTTTGTTATGTAATCACAAATATCCAGCATTAATTTGTCGTTCAATAGCCGCTCAATTCCTAGATTCAAATAAGATAGCTATCTTTGAATTTACAGTTCAAGACGGTGAAATAAGAAAAAAAGTAGAGCGACATTACCAGCTAGTTTCACAAACGGAAATTACAGAGGAAGAACTAGCCGCATATAATCAGCTAGTGGATTAATACAATACAAAAATGCGGTCAGGCTTTGCAATCACTTTAGTTTCTGCGTTCCGGCTGTGTGTTAATTGTGTGGTATTTAACTTTGGCGGGTGTTGCCTGGCCTAACAAGTCGGTCAAAGGGACGAGCCGCCCGTTGGCGGTTTTGAAGTTTTGGTTTTTATCAAAGTTCGGTGGCTTCGTTTCGCTTTCGTTGGCGGCGCGCCCCTTACCGTAACGTTGGGCAATTATCACTACACGTTTTGTTACCCATATTAGAAACTGTCCAGTTGTTGCCATCTGGTATCATAAGCGATGTTATTATCATGGTGGCAAGATAGTGGAACAGCTTAATTTATTTGAATCTAGCGAATTGCGGCGATTGCCCAAAGACAAAGAGAATCTCTTCGAGCCTGTTTCCGAAGGATTCCGATTACAATACGAACACCCCAGTGGGCGACTCTACCAAGGCGATTCTATTGACTGGCTTACGTCTCTTGACGATGCAAGCGTTGATCTTGTTTTTGCAGACCCACCTTACAATATCAAGAAAGCAGATTGGGACAGCTTCGAAAGTCAAGAGCAGTATATCGAATGGTCAATTAAATGGATTGTCCAAGCATCTCGCGTATTAAAGCCAACTGGTTCTTTGTATGTATGCGGATTTTCCGAAATCCTCGCCGACCTAAAGCATCCAGCATCTAAATATTTCAAGCATTGCCGCTGGTTAATTTGGCATTACAAAAACAAGGCAAATTTGGGCAGCGACTGGGGGCGTTCACATGAAAGCATTATTCACTTTCGTAAATCAGACACCACAAAACTAAATATTGACGATGTGCGTACACCATACGGAGCGCATACGCTGAAATATCCGTCACATCCGCAGGCAGAAACCAGTGCTTATGGGAAGAGCGCAAACAAATCCCGAGAAAATTGGGTACCAAACCCCAAAGGTGCCAAGCCTAAAGATGTCATCGACATACCAACTACTTGCAACGGTATGGGTGAAAAGACACCTCATCCCACGCAAAAACCTGAAGAGTTATTGCGTAAGTTCGTTCTTGCATCATCGGGCGAAGGTGATTTAGTTATTGATCCCTTTTCGGGTTCGGGAACAACGATTGTTGTTGCCGAACAACTAGGTCGCCGTTGGATGGGATGTGATTTAAACGTCCAATATAACCAATGGGCAATTGAACGGATTAAAAATGTCCGTCGTATGACAAAGGATCAATGGATAGGGCATGACAGAAAAACCGCAGAAAGAAGGGAATCTATTCGATGAATCTTACTGATTTAATAGCCCATGCCACGGATAAAGAACGATTTCACACAGTTGATAATTACATTACGTTTTGTGCCAGATACTTGGAATACGTTGAAACGGGTTTGCAAGCTCGCATCGTGTCGCAAAATGAAAGCCACTACCAATTTTTCCAGTATCGGCAGGATGGTAGTTTCAATATCACTAGGCCGTTGAACTCCCGGCTCATGTATGATGCCGATTCATTTACGAATACAGCCTATCAATTTACGCAAACGCTTGAACAGCTAAAAGATAGCGAACATCCGTCAGATGAGCTTCGACAGAATGTTATTTGTACAATTTATACTGTTCAGCAATCCATTGGTGCAGCACTTGATGCACTGCCAGCGGGAATGTCAAACCAAGCTCGCAAGGTAAATGGCGATTTGTTTGAGCGTTTTATTCGTTTGTTAATCGTATCGCTGGATGTTGACTGTGTATCGGGGGCCATGCAAGTACCCGTCAAAGATGCTGAAGGCAAAAAGCTATTCAATTCCAGTTATCAGCATGATTTGTTGATTAGCAAGGATGCGGAACTAAAAATCATTGGTTCAGTAAAGACTTCGAGCAAGGATAGAATTGATAAAGTGTTTATGGATAAATTTCTTTACAATAGGCTAACGGATACGGCCTTGCCACATATAGCCATTTTCTTGAATGATGTGCAACGTAAGAAAACAAAACGGGAAAACGAATACGGTGTCAGTGCTACGTTTTTACCTGGACACTTCAAAGCATACACCGTTAAGCTAAATCCCCTTGATGGTGTGTACTACTGCGATATTCGTCCCAATATGGTTGAGGACGTGTTGCTCTCCCAGCATATCAAAACTATCGACCATTTCTTTTATTCTGATCTTTGGGAACTTCTTAATAGGCATGGCCAAAACCTCGGTGAAATTGCCATTGAACCAGAGGAAAACGAAGTCAAATAATTTCAGTAATTACTTGTTTTCGTTCATGGATGGGGAAGCAACGTCTTATGGTAAGCCCAACAAGTCGGTCAAAGGGACGCGCCGCCCGTTGGCGGTTTTGAGGTTTTGGTTTTTATCAAGGTTCGGCGGCTTCGCTTAAGCTCAGTGAGCGGCGCGCCCCTTACCGTAACGTTAGGCCAATCATTTACTATCTCCAACAAAACGTCCGCGTGGCATGGGTTTCCCAGCTTACACCAGCAAGCAAGGTTTTTGCCTTTTAGCTCGTGAATTGAGGATATTAAAACCCTTCTTTTATCTTCTAAATCGGGGTATTTTTTAATAATTTCGCCATTTCCTGACAGCCATTGTTTAAAAAGCTCTACAACCCTATCTGCATTCGTTTTTGAATCAATCTGAAACGGGTTGCCAAATTTTGTTGAGCGGTCAACTTTTTTAGTGTTGTCAGGCATACAAAAGCCGCGTTTACGGCTAAGTTGTATCCGTTTTTCCGTCATGCCTAACAAGTCGGTCAAAGGGACGCGCCGC
>SBAV01000483.1 GCA_005239965.1 Methylobacter tundripaludum | reverse complement strand
TTTATCCACAAAAAACACGAACAATGGGCAATAACATAATATTTCTACGTATATTTTTTCGTGTTTTTCGTGCCTTCCGTGGACAAATAAAGTTTCATTAGGGATATTCTTTCGTGGAAATCACCTTAACACGGCGTGAAAATCAATGTTTCCCAGGAATCGATATGACAGTTAATATCTTAACCCTATCGTCAACATTGCGTTTACGTACATAGCCAATAGCACCGGGTGTCATGGCCACAAAACGCAGCACAGCTTCTTCGGACGCCAACACTTCCGGTGGGTTGATGCCGTGGAAATACTGCTCGTTCCAATAATCTTCCTGATCTTCTGGCCGTTTTTTGAACAACACTAAAGAAAACCCCTCGCGTAATTTATCAGATACGGGTAAATTCACGGGTATCCAGCGTTTGCCATTGCCATCCAGTGTACTTTTGCGTAAATAGATCCGTCTTAAAGTGTCCAGTGACATGCTTTGCAATGGACTCGAACGCATTGTAACAATAACCAACGGTTGGTAGTCGGCAAGCGCTGGCGGCGTCAAAACGAGTAGACAAGTGCTAAAGAGGGTTCGTAGACTGTGCATAATTATTTAAAACAACACAGAGAATGAGGCAAACAATCCATCGGGAGCCAAATACCGATTATTTGCCCCGAACCGGTATTCCAGCTTCCAAATCAGTGGCGGGCTTGGGTGGTAAGCCAAGCCCAGCACGCCAACCTGGCCGAGTTGCGGGTAATCCTGGTCGAAAAACTCATAGCGCCCAACACCATAAACATGCCCCGCTATACGACCAACCCCTTGAATATAGCCTTGCCAGGCATGGCGATTAACCGCTGCATCATTACGGCGATAGACAATTTCGCTGGTGACTGACAAACGTTGATAAGTCCAGGCAATATCCATCCCCAATAGATGATTGCGGGTAGTACGGCTGTTCTCTAAAGCAAAATCGACATACGACAGGCCGATTTGCAGGTCGTCGCTGATGTTATAGCGTAACCGTGCGCCCAGGGCATTGTCGAAGTCAGCTTCGGGGCTGGGATCGAGCGTGGCGCTATAATCGCCGTAAACGGAATAGTCCACAGATTGTTCGCCAAACGGCACGGTTCCATGCAACATAACGCCGGTCGCATGTTTCGAAAATAGGTTATTGGTGGCAACGGGCCGGGTGGTCGTCCATACCAACGGGTCAGCATGAATTGTGTTCCATTGGCCAACGGGTGTTAATAACTTGCCGATTCGGACAGCAAGCATGTCATTAACCCAGTAATCCAGATAAAGCCTTTCCAATAACAGGTGTGTAGCGCCGGTGGTAAGGCCTTGGTTCTCCCCTGCGCTTAACGTATCCTCAAGCTCCAGTTCCGAGAAAAAATGCAGCCTTGACCCGTTATCCCATGTCACAAACAAACTCAAATCGCTGACTTCGAACGACCAGGGCGATTCACCGAAACCTGAGAGGTGCGCACTGGCATAGCCGCCTAACTGTATACCCGTGCTGCCTACCTTATAACCACGGCCTAGTTGATAGCCGTTTCCTGGCCCTTCCGCTAAAACTACACCATTGGCTACCAACAACACCACTAGCCAAGCAGCCCGTATCTTTAAAGAACTACGCACAATCGGTGCATGATGGCCATGCTGAGCACAACAACGTTCTTCACCGGCCAAGACACTTACTCCTCAGTCTGAACCGCATAAATATTGTATTTTTTTAGCTTGTACCAAAGTGTCCGTTCGCTAATTTTTAGGCTACGTGACGCTTTGGCCTTATTGCCCTCGGCATTTTTTAACGCATTGTTAATCATGCGGATTTCTAAGTCGGCGACACAGCCTTCCAAATTGTCACAGCCCTGCGAATCGTTATCATCACTCCTTTGTAGCGTTTGCCGTGGCGCATCTTCCATAATAATTTCGCGTGGCAAATGCTCCTCGTCAATCTTGCCGCCACGGCTTAACACAACCGCACGTTCGATGATGTTTTCCAATTCCCTGACATTACCAGGCCAATGGTAAGCAACCAATCTTTCACAGGCGGCAGTCGATAACTGCAATCCCGAATAGCCCATCTGTTTACGGTATTTTTCGATAAAGCTGTTGGCCAATAACAAGATGTCATCCTGTCTGTCGCGTAATGGCGGCAGGTTGATGCTAAAGACATTAAGCCGGTAAAAGACATCTTCCCGTAAGCGGCCTTCTGCAACCGCTACGCGAGGATTGCGGTTGGTAGCGGCAATGATGCGAATATCGGCCTGAATACTGCGATTGCTGCCTAAGCGTTCGATGGTATTTTCCTGTAAGACACGCAATAACTTAGCCTGGATATCAGGGTGCATTTCAGTAATTTCATCAAGAAAAATAGTGCCTTGATGGGCAAATTCAAACTTGCCGATACGGTCTTTGTCAGCGCCGGTAAATGCGCCACGCACATGGCCAAACAATTCGCTTTCCAGTATGCTGGTAGGAATAGCTGCGCAATTAATGGGCACAAACAAACCACTCCGTCCCGAATGACTATGAATGGCCCTGGCAACCAACTCTTTACCGGTGCCGGTTTCTCCCGAAATAAACACACTCGCCTTACTGGGTGCCACCTGCCTGATTAAGCCATAAATTTCGCGCATTACCGCGCTTTGACCGATAAATTCGCCCCAGCCCTTTTTATCCAGTTGATCACGCAGGAAAAGGTTTTCCTGTTTTAAGCGACAGGTTTCCAGGGCATGCTTCACAACAATTTCCACTTGGTCAATATCCAAAGGGCGCATAATAAAATCGGACGCCCCCTGTTTCATTGCGGCGACAGCGTTTTCCACAGTGCCGTAGGCAGTAACGACAATGACCGGAACATCGTTACCTTCTTGGCGCAAGGCCGACAATAACGCCAAGCCACTCATTTTCGGCATGTTCAAATCGGTAATCAGTAAATCAACCGAGGTATTGTGGATTATTTCCAGTGCAGCGGCACCATCAGCAGCAGTCGATACTTGGCAGCCCAGCTTGTTCAAGAGGATTTCCAGCATCCGCCGTCCATTCTTGTCATCATCGGCAACCAATACATGCGCGCTTTGTAACATATTGTTATTCCTGTGTTATCGGTAATAGTAAAGTAAAACAAGCACCGCCCCATTCACTCTGTTTTGCAAAGATATCGCCTCGATGCGCGAGCATAATTTGCTTGGTAACGGTTAAGCCCAACCCAATGCCACCTTCCCGTTTGGTAAAAAATGGATCAAACAACCGCTGGTAATCGTCCGCAGCTATACCGGGGCCATTATCGGCAATTTCGATACAGATTTGTTGTGCTAGGGACGTCGACCGTATCCGTATTATCCCGTTATCGGGCACGATTTGTATCGCATTAATCAGCAGGTTTAAAAATACCTGGGTAAGCAATTCAGCATCACAGGCAATAACCGGATTTTGCGCGTATAGCTGTTGCTCAATGTGCAGACGTTTTTTATCGGCTTGCAGGGCTAAAATCTCAAGCGTATGCACGATTAGATCGTGGCTATTGTGGGGCACCATTTGCGGCTCCCTTGGACGCGCACATTCCAGCAAAGT
Source organism: Methylobacter tundripaludum (assembly GCA_005239965.1). Lineage (GTDB taxonomy): Bacteria > Pseudomonadota > Gammaproteobacteria > Methylococcales > Methylomonadaceae > Crenothrix. The sequence goes on along the minus strand of SBAV01000483.1, from coordinate 1,856 downwards.
GGTTACCAGGCCTCTTAACCTGGCGCTTTCATCCAGAATAAACTGCGCCATTTCCTGGCCTTCTGGACTTAGTGACGGCTCTCTTTGCAACCATTGCGCCGAGGTTGATAAAATACCCAGCGGCGTACGGACTTCATGCGCCATAATGGCGGCCATCTCGCCGACCACCGCCAGTTTCGACGCTTGGATGGCCTGTTCCCGAGACCGTTCCAATTCCTGCAACATTTTGCCAAAAGCCGCTTCCAACGCCCTAATTTCAACGGTACCGCCTACTTGTGGCAACGGTTGTTTTTCAAAATAGCGCAGTTGCCCCACCCATTCGGTTAAGCCCAGCAACGGTTTGGCAATGCGCCCGGAAATCCAGTGCGCTGCAAAAATAGCCAGCACCATAGTCACCATAATGACAACGCCGAGCAGTACCGAAAGTGTATGGACAGGCAAAAATGCTTTAGCCGTACTTTGGAATACGAGAATCGACCAGCCCATCTGCACGTACCCCAAATAACCGGTAGAACTGGCGTAGCCTACTAAAACAGGTGAATCCGTTATAGGATCACCCGAATGAACAAACAAGGCCTTACCCTTAGCCGGTTTCCAGTCAGCGAAGGTGGTTTTCAATAAAAACCTGGAATTGCGTAAACCTGATGAGGCGGCTATGGTCCGGCCTTCAGCATCCAATAATACAATGTAACGATCACCTGAGCTGGAACTGCTGGCTTTATCCAGTAAGCGAAAGAGTTGTTGCATGTCAAACAAGCCATAGAGTTGTCCCATATCCCCCGTTGAATAATTGTCGTGTACCGGTGCGCGTATCCCCAAATAAGCACCGTAATAGGGAGGCAGAGTAAGTTGCAGATCCTCAACAAAAACTTCTCCATTGGGCACTTCAGCGCGCGCCCAGTTTGCCATGGCGTAATGAACATGGCCGATGAGTTCTGGTGTGCTGGCCGCAATGACCTGTTGCCGGGCATCAACATAAAACAACTTGAGGTACATGCCTTTGTAACCTAATTGCACATCGGCTAAAAATTGCGACAGGCGCTTGTCAATATCCCCGATACGCCCTTCCTGAACGATATCCAGATGGCTCCATGAATGTACGTTTTGCATACGCTCAAACATCAGCATATCGACTTGTTCCATCAGCATAGCGGCATCGCTGGTTAAATTGCGGCCAATTTCCTCCTTCAGCGTAGATCTGGACGAAAAAAACGATATTGTCACCAACGGCACTGCCACAATAAACAGCAACATAAAGAATGATATGAGCAAAATACGCCGGATTTGCATCGTTGAATTTTTTATGTGGCCTTTTGTAGCTAAATTGGGAGTAGTGATGTTCCGCAAGAATGCAGAAGCGGGTGATTATACAAGCAGGGCTTGCTGATATGTGCAATTTTTCCATACAGCCCCTGCCCATTAAGTTAAGAGCGGGGAGCTTGGGGGTAACCAGCAAATCCATTGCCGACAACAAGCCTACCAACTTTGCATACCTAAATTGCGGAGGCTGCAATTCAGGTATGCCGTTATTTATGCTTTAACAATACAACTTTGTTGTTATTCAATAACATATTGATATGGCAGGGTTTATGCTTAATTATTAAGTGCAATTTTTGGCTTTCTATTTCTCCCGCAACAGTCCAGGGAGGTTTGCTTTGGCTCCGATCGATCTTTAAAGCGGATAGCCCAAAATGTAATAACATAATTTTTGGAGATTTTTAATGAGTACCCACAAACATTGCCGTCTTTTGATACTTGGTTCTGGCCCTGCCGGTTATACCGCTGCTATTTATGCGGCGCGTGCCAACCTAAACCCTGTCATCATCACCGGCATGCAGCAAGGTGGACAACTCACC
>SBAV01000450.1 GCA_005239965.1 Methylobacter tundripaludum | reverse complement strand
TGATACCTAAAGGCTGTGATACCGGATAGTGACGATTGCTCGGGTTAGGGCGGGGGTTTCAATAGGGTATTGGGTGAATTTTAATAGGCGGATTTCAGGCTGGCTTTCAGGGCTTGAGAGGTGCGTGTGCGTCTGCAAAAATTAGAGCGGCTACAGTTCGGCGCGCTCCGGTTCTTAGAGAAATAGCGGGAATTGCTGGTGATATTACACTCTGGTTTGAGGAAGAATTTTTACGTGAAAACTGGTCAGGAGTGGCCACAGGCAAGCGTGGGAAGCCGTTCAAATATTCGGATGCGGCCATCCAAACCCTGTTGGTTTTAAAGGCGGTGTTTGGTTTGCCTTACCGTGCCCTTGAAGGCTTCTCGCGCTCACTCATGAAACTGATGGGGCTGGCTTATTCAGTGCCTGACCACACCTTGATGTCACGCCGGGCAAAGGTATTGCAAATCAAAATTCCATGCAAGGCACGCAAAGGGCCTATCCATGTAGTGCTTGATTCGACTGGCTTAAAAATCTACAGTGAAGGGGAGTAGAAAGTTCGCCAACATGGCGTAGGCAAGCGGCGTACCTGGCGTAAGGTACACCTGGCAGCGGATGCGGATGCGAAAGATGTGTTGGGTGTAGAAGTAACGACAGTGGAGTGGAGCGACAGCGAAATGTTCAAAAGCCTGATTGGGCAGGTCGAGGGGAGATATTGAGCAAATCGATGCTGATGGAGCTTATGACACCCATTCTGTTTACGATGTGGCCTCAGAACGGGATGCCAAACTGGTGGTGCCTCCTCGTAAAAATGCTGTTCCTTGGGAAGACGGGGCATCCACGTAATGATGCGCTGGAGAGCATAGCAAAGGAGGATTTGGGCAGCATGATGGAAGCGATCCAACAATTACCATAAACGAAGTATTGCTGAAAATGCGATGTACCGCCTCAAACAACTGTTTGGCGACAGCTTGGCTTCCCGTATTTTTGAGACACAGAAAACTGATGTCCATGCCCGTGTCGCGGCGATGAATATCATGACCTACCTGGGTATGCCGATTTCGGTTCGGGTAGCGACAGCTATGTCCTAAAAAAATGGGGGAAGGGGGAAATCTGGGCATCGATTAATTTATGCACCAACGCCGTATTGTGGTCAAAAAAGTATTGACATAGTTGACATAACGGAAGGTTTTTTTAAACAACGTTAGGTTCGGGTCGCTCAAGGGCGAGCATTCCCCATCCCTTTTCAAAGAAGATAGCTGAACGATTATGTCCGGCAACAGTTTTTGTTTCCCAAAGCATTCTGACCATATCTCAATCATTTCAGTGAAGTCGCCGCTTGCGTGCCACAATCCGCTCATTTTCAGAAAACTTCAGTTTTTTGTCAGACTGCAATGCTCAAAACTACGGTTGCTATTCTATCGTTCAGGCTAAGTGCCGTATAAACTTACAGTGTCTCCTCTATCGTAGTGCGGCTGATCAAACAAATCAATAATGCACTTAAGCCACTTTTCGTGGATAATTTTACAGGTGGCTGGCCAAATCAATAATTATTGTTGCCATCACAAATAGCGTTAGTGCACTTGTTTGCATTTAATATTATGCTAGCTTTTCTGAATGACATTAAAAATAAGTCATGACTTATTTTTGGGCAACCCCGGTGTGTCCTTTTTTTATAATTTAATACTTAATCAAGTGAACTAACGATATGTCGCTAAAAATTGATCTACGCAGGCTGCTTTCATTATGGGTAAATTGGATGCATCGGAATCCGGTTGCTGTACTCATAACAATGGTTTTGCTTACTTTTTTTGCGCTACAGTTTACGGCCAATAATTTAAGTATTAATACTGATACTGCTGAATTAATTGCCCCTGATGCGCCATTTCAGCAAAATCGGCGCAATTTTGAGAAAGCCTTTTCGCAAGATATGCATACCTTATTGTTGGTGGTGGAATCAGAAACACCGGAATTGACTAAATCGGCTACCAAGCGGCTGGGGCGATTGCTTCGCACCGATACAAAGAATATTCAGACCGTCTATATCCCTAACGAAAGTGATTTTTTCCACCAAAACGGCTTGCTTTATCTTGATAATGAAGACCTGCAGACCATTGCCGGTAATTTGTCGCAGGCTCAACCTTTTATCGGCAGAATTACCCAAGAGCCCAATTTAACGGGCTTTTTTTCTATTTTTGAGGACGCGATAAAGTCTTCGGATAAGGATCATGACTTGCCAATTGATTTGTCTTCCCTGATTGATAAGGTAGCGGTGGTGCTGCATAAAACAGTCAATGGCGGCAATGGCTTGTTGTCCTGGCAGGAGCTGATTGCTGAAAAGAAGTTAAAGACGTCGTTGTCAACCAAGGGCTTCATTATTATTTTGCCCAAATTTGAGTACACGCAAATTCGTCCCGCCGAACAAGCCATTAATTCTATTCGTCAAGCCGTAGCGCAAATCCAGGATGCTAATTTGCCCAACGTCAAAGTGTGGGTTACCGGCGAGGTTGGGCTTGAAGATGACGAGCTTTTGGGTATGAGTACGGGTACCTTTACCGCCAGTGTATTTTCTATCGTTTTAGTGTGCGGCATTTTATTGGTTGCCTACCGCTCTATTATGTTTACGGTAGCCACGCTGCTTACCTTGGCGCTGGGCATGGTTTTTTGTGGCGCGTTTGCTGCCTATTCAGTCAAAGAACTGAATTTAATTTCGGTGGCTTTTGCAGTATCCAACATTGGTCTTGGTGTAGAGTACGCCATCCATTTTTGCTTGCGTTACCGCGATAACCTTACTCATCACATTGAACGGGGCAGGGCATTACACAGTGCGCTACTGTCTACCAGTCCTTCTTTAATATTGTGTGCAGGTACTACCGCGATTGGTTTGTATGCGTTTATTCCGACCGATTATAAAGGCGTTTCTGAGCTGGGCTTGCTGGCGGGCACCAGCCTTTTTATCTGTCTTTTGGTGACCTTAATCGTATTGCCGGCCCTGTTAAAAATTGTTCCCATGGCGATGCCATCTGAACCGGTGTCGAAAAAACAACCCGTTTTTGTTGCTCTGGCAGAAAAATTAGCCGCTTTTACATTGCATTACGCCAAGCCGATTGTCATAGCGACGGCTACCTTGGCAGTGATATCCATTGCTTTGGTGTTTAAGGTCAAAACCGATTTTAATCCGATTAACCTGCGCGACCCCAATACCGAATCGGTTATTGCTTTCAAGAGTTTAACCAAAGACAAAGAAACCACGCCAATGACCTTGACGATTTTGGCTAAAGACGAAACCAAGGCCAAGGTTTTGCAGCAAAAGCTGGCGACGATTAAGTCGGTGGATAAAACCATCAGTTTGTTTGATTTTATTCCGTCTGATCAGGAAGATAAGCTGCTCACCATTGAAGACATGGCGTTGACTTTAGGTGTTACACAAGCATTTCCGGCGCTAAAACCCGATTCTGATCCTACGCCAGGCATTAATCATTTAATCAAGGCTATTGACACCGTATTGCCCGCCAAAACCGATGCCCATGAAATACAGTCATTAAATGCCTTTAAAAAAGAATTGCAGGATATGTTGATTGAGCTTGAAACACGGCAGGAACCGAGTCGGAGTGCTTTTGTTGAAAAAATACAGACAGCATTATTAGGTACTTTGCCCGGTGTAATGAACGAGCTTTTTGCCAGTTTCAAGGCAACAGAAGTGACGCTGAATGATTTGCCAGCCGATATTAAAGATCGCTGGTTGAGTAAGGATGGCTGGTATCGGATTCAAATATTTCCTAAAAAAGACTTGAACAATTTGCCTGATCTTCAGGAATTTATCACCGATGTACAGGCGATAGCCCCTGAAACTACCGATTTACCGATTATGTATTGGGAATCGATGAAAGAAGTCATTGCTGCTTTTCAACAAGCGATTATGATTGCTTTGGTGACGATTGCCTTGCTTTTGTATGCCATTCGTCGAAATTTGATGGATACCTTGCTGGTTATGACGCCACTGATATTAGCGGGTTTATTGACGATGGCCAGTACCGTTATTACCAGTACGCCGATTAACTTTGCCAATATTATTGCTTTGCCCTTATTGTTGGGGCTGGGGGTTGATAACGGTATCCATATGGTTGAAAAGCTGCATCACTCCCTTTCCGATAAACAAAATATTTATCAATCCAGTACCGCCAGGGCGATGTTTTATGGTGCGTTGACTACGGCATCCAGTTTTGCCGGTTTGGCATTTTCGCCACATCAGGGCATTGCGAGTATGGGGCTGATTATTACCATGGGTATTTTCTGGATCATGGTTTGTACGTTTATTGTGCTGCCCGCGTTGAGTAAGGTCGTGTTAGGGCATAAGGTCGTGGTGTAGGGCGAATTTAAAAAAATTGTTTTTCAACTTCTGGGGTTAGCGTGCCTTTACTCAAAAAATCAACCTGCATCTACACTTTGGGGGTGGCTGCACTTTCACTGAATGGCGTTGTTTACGCCGATACGCATAAGGCCTATCTGCAATTGAATGCTGGCGCAGTGTTTGCCCCGGCTAACAGTTTCATCCCAACTGCTGTTTCCAGCAGTAATGGTGTTCCCAAGATTACATTTGACTACGATCCGGGTTATGCAACCGGCTTGGCCTTGGGTTATCAGCTGGCTGAGCAGTTTCGTCTGGAGGGGGAGTTGATGTATCAGTCCAGTAATTTTGAGAATGGATTTATGTTTGCGGACAGTTCCATCGTTCCTTCTGAAGCGCATTTTAAGGGTGAACGCATGAGAGCGGCTGTCCTGTTAAATGCGTATTATGATTTTAAAAACCAAACCGCTTTTACGCCTTATATTACGGTGGGTGTTGGCGGTTATCACATCGAATTTAAATCTGATAACACTTACGGTCTAAGAAATGACTTCGATGTGGCTTATCAAGTGGGCGCCGGTGTTAACTGTAAAATTAGCGATAGGTTCAGTTTGGATTTGAAATACCGTTATTTTAGTGGTGCAGATCCACAACTTAAAAGAGTGGACGATCGATTTACCAAGCTGTTTGAAGTAGGCGACCATCAGCTCATGGCGGGTATCCGAATCAGTTTTTAACGGACTAATTACGTAGGAAAGAATGGTTCCAAATAATCTATTGATTTACGCTATTCTGTAGGGGATTGCTCAAATTTTGAAATCGCCAATAATAATTCTGCCTTGCGTTTTTCACCAGCGGTTACTTTTCTTTTCGCGCTGTTAATTTCAGTTTTCACCTTGGCCAACTCGGTTTCTAACTTCTTTTTAGCAAGATAATCAATACCATATTTTTCAATAATATACTGTTCAACTTCCTTGCGTAATAGTTTTATTGCTGGATTACCATACAACGTATTTTGCCGATAATTTAATTTTCCAGCTTTAATCGCAGCAATAATCTCGACTTCGGAAATATAGAATTCCTTTTGAGCGGTAGTCATAATAATGGCTCCACCGGGAGCAGTCCATAACGCGCTATTTTCTTCAGTCATATTGCTTCCAAGATATTGTTTATAACCGATACCCTGTGATTTATTCAGCGCTGATTACGACGCCTTCTTCAACATCCCCATGCCATTGGGTTTTTTGACAACTTGCAGTTGCGCTTTAAAGCGTTTTTGTACGCCTTCAACATGCGAAATAACGCCGACAGTTTTACCGTGGGCGTGCAGGTTTTCCAGCGTGCTGATAACTGTGTATAGGGTTTCTGCATCAAGATTGCCAAAGCCTTCATCAATAAACAAGGAATCCACCGACTTGCCATTGTTGGCCAGTTCTGAGAGGCCAAGCGCCAGCGCCAGGCTGACAATAAAACTTTCACCGCCCGACAGGGTTTTGGGAAGCCTGTGGACATTGCCTTGATAAGTGTCTTCGATTTCCAGCGCCAAGCCTTGGTCACTGAGTTTTTGCCGCAAATAGTAACGTCCACTGATTTTTTCCAGAATGGCATTGGTTTGTGACAATAACTGCTCGGTCATTTGTTTTTGGACGCGGCGACGGAAAACCATACCGTTTTCGGCATTGATTTGCGCCATTTCGGCCAGCAGTTGCTGCTCGATTTCCTGCTGATTTTGCAGTTGCAATAAAACGGCATCGTACTTTTTTTGCAATTGTGCCTGATCGGCTAACAGGCTTTCTACGCGCTGGGCTTCCAGTGTGGCAATTTGCAGCTTTTCCGAGGTGCTCCACAGTTTTGCTTTGAGTTCTTCCAGGCTGAGAGCAGATTCAACAGGCGCACGTTCAATGGCCAGTTGCGCCTGATTTTTTTCTAACTCAAGCATTTTTGTTGTGATTAACTGATCCAGTTCTGTTTTTTGTCGCTCGATTTCGGGTTGTTGGTCTACGAGCTGTAACACGATGCTGACGTCGTGCAGGGTGGTAAATGCAGTGCCTTGCATTTTTTCCTTTAGCGCTTGCTGCAAGAGTTGCGCATCGGCATCTTGCTGTGCCAGGCGCTGTCCGGTTTCAGAAATCAATCTTTGCTTCTCAACCAGTGCCAGGTGCAGGCCGACGTTTTCTTCAGTTTGCAATTGCTTGCTGACGAGTTGAATCTGTTTGTCATAATTGTCCGCCTCGATTTGGCAGTGGTTTTGTTTTGCCGTCAACGTGATGAGTTCGTCCGTTAAATTTTTATGCCGCAGCCTATAACTGTGGTAATCCTGGCGGCGGCTGTTCAGTCTATCTATTAAGGTATCTTCCTTGCCTGTAGCAGGTAATTTTTCGCTGAGTGCGCTCAGTTGCACGGTGATTTGTTGGGCTAAGGTTTTTTCATTCTGCTGACATTGGCTATAGGCATTATCAAGTTCGATTCGCGTTTTGTTGTGTTCTTGCCAGTCTGTATCCAGCGTTTGTGTACTGGCTTGTACGTTTTCCAGGTTGGCTTCTGTTTTGCTGACCAGTGCCTTGAGTTTGTCGATGGTTTTTTGTGTGCTGCGGTACTCGCTGGCCAGCGTAGCAATGTTTTTCAGTTGCTGGGTTTCATCGCTCAGTAATTGTTTCATGAGGCCGATATTGGCGATGTCCATGTCGTCACTGGCGCTATAGAGGCG
>SBAV01000041.1 GCA_005239965.1 Methylobacter tundripaludum | reverse complement strand
TATTGAGCTATACCTTGATAATTAAACGGGATTTAATTATTGAACACGCGCGGAAGTTGATAAAAAACCAACAGTAACCAGCGCTAGATTGGGTGTAGAGACGCAAGATATTGCGTCTCTACGGATTTCAAGATAATTGGATCATCCGCACTACCGTTGCTGCCGCCAACGGTAATAAATTTTACCGTCGTCACATAACCAGCTGGCTTCCTGGTTGCCATAAGCGCTTTTTTGTAGCTGGCAGTGGTGTTCAGTTTTAAAGGCATTCCAGGCGTCATCATTAACGGTAGCATTGAAATTTAAGCTGATTAGCTTGATTACCGCTGTCGCCAATATTAAAAAGAGCAAAATATCGAACAGCTTTCTGCCTGTCAATGACGTTATTTTTGTTGATAGCTGTCTTAAATTCATAAATACCACGCGCCAGGGGTTGGTCAAAGGAACTCATTAATCATGGATGTTGAAACCGTCAAGGCCACGCTTTTATCTTCCCCCGTATTCGTGCTGGATGCAACGGAAATCGTAGCCACCCTAGTCGCTTTGGCGAGTTTACGCCAGCAATGTGGCGTAAAAATATTATATTCAATTAAAGCCTTACCTTTTTCTGCAGTGCTTGAAATAGCCAGGCCTTTTGTGGATGGGTTTTCGGTCAGCTCTTTGTTTGAAGCGCGTTTGGCGCATCATATTTTGGGCAGAAAAGGCGAGATTCATTTAACTACACCCGGTATTAGACCGGATGAAATTGCCGCGTTAGCTGGGATAGTCACCCATATCAATTTTAATTCCTTAACACAACACCAGCAGTTTGCGGATACTGTCAAAGTGAGGTCGTCCATAGGCTTGAGAGTCAACCCGAAATTATCCTTCGCCCCTGATGCACGCTTTGATCCCTGTATAAAGCATTCTAAACTGGGCGTGGATATTGATGCTTTATGGCTGTCTAATATTATCGATCAGGTACAAGGACTGCATATCCATACGGTATTTTCGGCACTGGATTTTATACCGCTGCTTAAAACCGTAGCCAAGCTGCGCGAGTACATGAGTGATAAACTGGCTAAGCTCGCTTGGTTAAATTTGGGCGGCGGTTATCTATTTGCTGAGATTAAAGACCACAAACCCTTTATCGACCTGGTCTTGAAGCTAAGAAACGATTTTGCCCTCAATGTCTACATTGAACCAGGCAAAGCGGTGGTTGGCAAAGCGGGCTATTTAGTAGCCACGGTATTGGATAGCTTTGTCAGTGACGGTAAAACCATAGTCATACTGGATACCTCGGTGAATCATAATCCTGAGGTCTTCGAATACCAGCGACAACCCGAATTGCACGAACACGATGAGCTAGGCAAATTCCCCGTTATTTTGGCCGGATGCACCTGTTTGGCGGGAGATGTCTTTGGTGAATACCGTTTTAAAGAACCACTGAAAATAGGCGATAAAGTCGTGTTTAAAAATGTTGGTGCTTACAGCCTGATTAAGGCCAATCGCTTTAATGGCTATGGCCTGCCTAGTGTTTATCTGTGGAATGGCCAAAAGCTTGATAAAATCAAACAGGACAGCTATCAGGATTATTGTCAGCAGTGGTTAGTTGACGGTGTAACGCCATTGCAGACCGAACAACATCAAATGCGAAAGCCATAATGGCACTTGTCCGGTATGCTACCCTTGACCATTGAATTTTAATAATTATTTCAGTTTGGTGAAACCTATATGCTGGCCTTAATCCTGCAATTCATGTTGGGTTTATTGTATGCAAATGCAGGTGAGTGGTTTATGCACAAGTATATCCTGCACGGCTTAGGGAAAAACCGACACAGTTTCTGGGCATATCATTGGTATGAACACCACGCAGTGAGTGCCAAGAACGCTATGATTGATCCGGGTTATCAAAATATGAGCTTAACCACCTGGAATACCCAAAGCAAGGAATTGGCCGTTCTGGCAGGTATTGTCTTGTTGCATTTGCCAATGGCTTGGTTTTTTCCTTCGTTTATCGGCACGGTTTATCTGTCGCTGGCGCTGTATTACTACAAACATCGCAAAGCGCATCTTGATCCGGTGTGGGCGCGAAGGCACTTGCGTTGGCATTACGAACACCATATTGGCGGCGATTGTTCGGCAAACTGGTGCGTTACCTGGCCCTGGTTTGATTATCTGCTGGGAACGCGCGTAAAAAACAGCACTCTCGGATAAGCCATTTTTAAGTTCCCGTCATTTTATTTTGACGCTCAATCACTACTCAACAACATTAACTATGAAAGCCATACTCATGACCGCCGTCGGCAATCCCGATGTGTTAACCGTTCAGGACATTACTGAACCGACGATTACCGCCGCAACCCAGATTAAAGTGAAACTGAAAGCGGCCGGTGTTAATCCGATTGACGCCAAAGTCAGGGCCAACGGTATTTTTTACCCACAACCATTGCCTGCCGTATTGGGTTGTGATGGTGCTGGGGAGGTGATTGAAATCGGCAGTGCCGTTGACCGTTTCAAGTTGGGTGATAAAGTGTGGTTTTGTAACGGCGGATTGGGGCGGGAACAAGGCAATTACGCGGAATACACCGTACTCGACCAGCGTTGGGTGAGTAGAATGCCAAACACGCTTTCTTTTGCAGAAGCGGCGGCCTTGCCTTTGGTATTGATTACTGCGTGGGGTGGTTTGTTTGATCGTGGCGGTTTGCAGGCAGGGCAAACGGTATTAATTCATGCTGGCGCCGGTGGGGTAGGTCACGTGGCCATACAATTGGCAAAGTTGAAAGGTGCGAGTGTCATCACGACGGTCTTGTCTGAAGAAAAAGCGGCCTTTGTCAAGTCTATGGGCGCGGATAATGTGGTTATTTATAAGCCTGATGGCTTTGCTGATGCTGTTAATCGCCTCACTGACGGCAAAGGGGCAGATTTGGTTTTTGATACCGTAGGTGCTGCCGTTTTTAAAGAAAGCATAGCTGCCACTGCCCATTTTGGGCGCTTGGTAACTTTACTTGATCCTGGCGCGTTGAATTTAGCCGAGGCCAGAATGCGTAATTTGTTGATTGGTTTTGAGCTGATGTTAACGCCCATGCTTCGTGATTTGGATGAAGCCAGGGACAAGCATGTCGAAATTTTAAATCAGTGTGCGGCCTATATTGAACAAGGTCAGTTAAGCGTGCATATTAGTCAGCATTTGCCGCTGGAGCAGGCCAGCCGGGCACATGAATGTATTGAAGCAGGGCACACACAAGGCAAAATTGTTTTAGAAATTGATTGAGATTGTTCTACGTCCCTATTTATTCACATGTCCACGGAAGACACGAAAGGCACAAAATGAATAATTAAACAGCTGATGCCCACTCTACTGGAACGCGAATAAATATATTATGGATAAGCAC
>SBAV01000244.1 GCA_005239965.1 Methylobacter tundripaludum | reverse complement strand
GTACAACGCAAGCGCCATAAATATTAAAACTGTAAAACCTAACTGCATTGCAATCAAAGTTGCCAGTATGGCGCTAATGACTGAGGCGCAGCCGTTAATACCCCACGCCCAAGGTATCAATGCCGGTGTCGTTTGACCGAGTCTAGCCAGAGCCATTGGAAACGGCATCCCCATGCAAAAACCCAAGGGTGCTATTAAAAGCATAGAAAACACATAGCGATTTAAATTGCTGGCTTCCAGCAGAAACCCGGCTATGGATTCAAAGCTCAGACTATAAGCTATACTCAGCAATGTAATGGCCGCTATGGGCAATAGTATCCCTGATTTTTCAGTACTATAAGATAGTTTAGTCGAGAAAAGACTGCCTGCTCCGCCAGTCAACAAGAATGTGCTGAGCACTACGGTAATGGCATAAAGCGGATGACGCAGGATCAGTATAAATTTCTGGATAAAGGCGATTTCAATAAACAGAAATGCCAGCCCTAGGCAGAAGAAATACATCAGGACACGCAGATGACTTCCTGAATCCTGTTTGATGCCCAGTCTGCTTTTCCACAGCCAGAGCGGCAACGCTATCAGTAACAGGCTGGCGAGTATCGCTTGCAGTAATGCCGCAATTAATAATAAATAGCCGCTTTCCAGTAAAAAGATTCCGCCGCTGTTTAATAAAGATACAATCTCGGGCAAGGATTGCCATTTAAAAAAATGGAAAAAGTAAGGTTGATCATCGGTTGCAGGCTCAATGTTGAATTTGTAATCCTCAATGAACGCCTGGCTTTCATTACCCAGTAATGCAGTGGTGGCCTGATACAAATAAGGTTGCAGCTGGATATTAAACCGGTTGACATCCTGATCCAAAATACCGGGATAATAAACCAGGTCGAAGCTGCGTTCATTGCAAAATTGTTTTAGCCGGTTAATTTCGCCGGTGGTTATAGCGCCTTTTTTTACCAATAAGGTACTGGTTTGCCAACTGCGTATCATCATGATTTGCAGGCCAGCTGACCCTAAACCAGTCTGCTTGAGTGCATGAATAACCGTAGCCAATAGTTTGGGTTCATCGCGAGGCGGAAGTTTAATCCAGCGGGTAATACTGAGATAGCCGCCTGCACTGACATGTTGCAAATATTGTTCTATGGCTTGTTCAGTATAAAGATAATTTTCAGCCATTGAATAAAGCCCGCCGGCTGAAGCACCAAAGGCGTCCAATAATGAAATATTGATTAAATCATAGGTTTTATTGGTTGTTGTCAAATAACCTCGGGCCTCGCCCGTGTACAAATTAACGGCGTTACTGGCGTAAATCCGGCCAGAAAAATCAGCGTATTTGTTTTTGACCAGATCGATGATTTGCGGGTTTAGCTCAACCGCATCGATGTGTCCGATAGCGTGATAGATTGCCTGCAGAATATCGCTGCCGGTACCCGCCCCAAGAATCAGGATCTCAGCGGGTTGCTTTAAATGATAAGGTAAAGCGGATGTGGTTTGATCCAGATAACTGAGCGTTTCAAGATTACCGGTATACCGGGTGATTGCCGTCATATTATCGGCATCAGTAAAGACGGCGAGCTGCTCCGGGGGTTCTGTCGTGGCATTAAGACTAAGACCAGGGGCATGGCGCAAGGGTATAACGGTGCTCTTTACAACATTAATCAGCCCCATAGGGCTGAAATAACGGTCAATGACTTTTGTGCCGGGAATTCGCAACAATTGGTTCTGGCTCTTGTACGGAGAAATATTCAGCGTAATCATGCTTGTTACTGTAAAAGTAACTGCCCCGCCAATGATCATTGGCTTGGCCCACTGGCTTATTCCAATAGGCTGCCCACGGAAAGTGCAGATAGACACTATCAGCGTTGCAACAATGCCCAGTCCTAATAGCACGGTTAATGTTTTTTCGGGAAACACCAGAAATAGCAGCAGAATAATCCCTACACTACCCGCACCTGCGCCCAATAGATCGGCTGCATAAATGGAAGATACCTGCTCCTTATACTGATAAAAAGATAAACCGACGACATTGGCGGCAAAGAAAAAGGGAATTGCCAAAATCAGATAGATGCTGCATAGATACAAGAATTGCACCGGTGTCCAGAGGATTTCAGCCGGATTAAATGGTATTTCTTGAGCCAGAATAAAACAGAGTGGCATTGAAAAACTGAACAGCAACATATTAGCTATTATCGCTGACGGAAAAATGTGCGTTAACCAATCGCGGTTAAGAGCCAGGAAAGTTCCACTGATGCCATACCCCAAAAGCGCCAGACTGATGATCATATAAGCAAAATGATGCCACTGGATAACCGAAAACAGGCGCATCAATAACACTTCGTAGGCGAGAGACGAGGCCGAAATAATGGCAACGGCAACCAATAATGAAAATTTTGGCTTACTCATCATTATTCAATGATTACCCGTGAGAGGGACAAAACTGACCGGTACAATCTCTCGTGTGGTTATTTTGTTGTCAGCATCTTTAGTCACTAGAACCAGATATTGCGTCATAAATGGCGAGCCTACCGGGATGAGCATACGTCCGCCGGGCTTTAACTGTTTTAATAATGGCGGCGGTATATGGCTTGCAAGTGCAGTCACAATAATAGCGTCAAACGGCGCCTCAGCGTCCCAACCATAATAGCCATCCCCCGTTCGGGTATGAACGTTGGTGTAACCGGCCCGCTTAAGCTGCCCACTCGCCTTTTCGCTTAGTTGTTCAATGATTTCTATGGTATAGACGCTGCCGGCAAGTTCGGCAAGAATCGCCGCCTGATAGCCTGAGCCGGTACCCACTTCCAGGATCCGATCGTTTTTTTTCGGCTTAAGCAGATCGGTCATAATCGCGACGATATAAGGCTGGGAAATAGTCTGCCCGTAACCGATTGGAAGGGGTCTGTTTTCATAAGCGTAGGAACGTTGATCATCGGGAACAAACTCATGTCTCGGTACGTTGCGTATGGCATCGAGAACCCGCTCCTCAAACGGCCCTTGCCCCAGAAAATCGCTAGTCCTCATTACATCAGCTTTAATGGTGCTGACCAACTCATGGCGTTGCTTCTGGAAAACATCTTCGGCTATGACATGACTTGAAAACAACAGTAAAATAATGCCAATGACAATAAGCCAAAAAATAATATGCTTTATTCTTTTCATGCTCATAACCTCCCGATGCAATGGGCGACAAAGACAGCGTGTTTTTAAAACACCCGTTATGGGATATGGTATAAGGGTGCTTAAAGCATAAATCAAGTGCCTTTCATTAACGGGCGTTAATGCGCCCCAAAATCAAAAAAATGGCCATGAACCTTAACTGCCAAGAGTTTACCCACAAGCTAAAAAACTTCATTCATACGTTGGTGCTTTTTCTTGCCATGGCCATTATTTTGTCATTACTGGGCTTTATTTTGGCCGGGATCAATGGCATTTTGTGGGCGATAGTTTTAGGTGTCCTAATACTTGTGGTTAGCCCGAACTTGCCGCCATCTTTCATCTTCTCCCTGTATGGGGGTAGATTGCTGTCGGCACTTGATGCACCTGACCTTTATCAGATAACACAGGAGCTTTCCGCGCACGCCAACTTACCCAGCCCCCCCAAACTTTACTACATGCCCAGCCACGTCATGAATGCTTTTTCTGTGGGTACGCGCGAAAATTCAGGCATTGGCATGAGTGATGCCCTGCTCAGTACACTGACGCTACGAGAGCTTATGGGCGTACTGGCCCATGAAATAAGCCATATCCAGCATAATGATGTACGTGTGATGAGTTATGCCGATGTCATCAGCCGGGTCATCAATACTTTGTCATTAACTGGTTTTTTGCTGGTTTTCTTTACCTTGCCGCTGTTTTTGCTGGGACAGGTTGCAATTTCCTGGC
Organism: Methylobacter tundripaludum; assembly: GCA_005239965.1. GTDB lineage: Bacteria > Pseudomonadota > Gammaproteobacteria > Methylococcales > Methylomonadaceae > Crenothrix. The sequence continues at coordinate 478 of SBAV01000244.1, read as the reverse complement.
CTGCATTAGGGATACTCCTTTTTGCGCCGACAATGATGAGTTTCTTGCAGCTTTCATTATCCCGGATGAAGGAGTTTGAAGCTGACCGCCAAGCGGTTTTGTTAACAGGGGATCCAGAAGGCTTGGCAATGGCATTGAATAAAATAGAACGCTATGAATCCTCAATTTTTGACATCTTATACCGTAGCGGCCATAGCGCATCGATTCCGTCCATACTCAGGACCCATCCTGATACCGAAGAAAGAATAAAACAGCTGTTAAGTTTAAAAGCCCCCTCGAAACAGGTTTCGAAACACTTATACCCTGATGAGTTTTCTGTGCCTGTCCACTATCAAAAAACCATTAGAAAACCCCGGTGGCATATCGGAGGATTCTGGTATTAAGGAATGAAAATAAAATAACTTGAACAACTTGTTCGAAGTAGGGTGGATAAGTGGCAGCGCATCCACCACATAGGCGCTAAGAAAGGTGGATGCAT
>SBAV01000062.1 GCA_005239965.1 Methylobacter tundripaludum | reverse complement strand
GGTTACACAAATACAAAATTAGCTGAAAAATTGGCTGAAAAAACATTTAGTGATCGTACGCCGCCATACGAGGAAGAATCTGCTGTGTGTGGTGTGACGATACATAAATTTCCGTTGATACCTGATATACGTGGAAGTCTTTCGGTGGGGGAGTTTGGAAAGCATATCCCTTTTGATCCTAAAAGATATTTTTTGGTATTTGATGTGCCAAGCAAAGAGACGCGAGGTGAACATGCACACCGAGCGTGTCATCAATTTCTGATTTGTGTACGAGGTAGTTGTGCGGTCGTAGCAGACGATGGGACAGTTCGGACTGAGGTTGTCTTGGATTCCCCAAATAAAGGGGTTTATTTGCCCCCAATGATATGGGGTGTCCAGTACAAATACACAGCTGATGCGGTTTTACTTGTATTTGCATCGGATTATTATGATTCCGCAGACTATATACGAAATTATTCTGAATTTCTTAATGAAGTTAAATTACGGTCAAACCCAAAATGAAAATCCCTTTTCTTGATCTGCATGCCCCCTATTTGGAGTTGAGGGGAGAAATAGACAGTACCATTAAACGAGTACTCGAATCGGGTTGGTATATTCTTGGTGAAGAAGTGGATACTTTTGAGCGCGAATATGCGGCTTACTGTGAAGCAAACCATTGCGTCGGTGTAGCGAATGGCTTGGATGCTTTGCACTTGGCTCTGTTGGCATTAGGTGTTAGCTCAGGTGATGAGGTTATCGTGCCGAGCAATACCTATATTGCTACTTGGTTGGCGGTTAGTCAGTGTGGCGCAACGCCTATTCCGGTTGAACCGAACGAGGAAACATACAATATTGACCCTGCTCGTATAGAGACGGCCATCACCGAGCGTACAAAGGTGATTCTGCCGGTTCATCTCTATGGGCAGCCTGCGGATATGGATCCAATTTTGGAGATTGCTCGAAAGCACGGTATAAAAGTCCTTGAGGACGGAGCGCAGGCGCACGGTGCACGTTACAAAGGTAAGAGGCTAGGTGGGCATGGTGATGTAGTGGCATGGAGTTTTTACCCAGGCAAGAATCTTGGTGCGATTGGTGATGGCGGAGCAATTACCACTAATGATCCTGAAATTGCGGATCGTATTCGTGTGCTACGTAATTATGGTTCGCGTGTTAAGTATGTGAACGATGTACGTGGTTTTAATAGTCGCCTTGATACCCTGCAAGCAGCAATATTATGCGTCAAGCTACAATACTTAGATCGTTGGAACGATGCGCGCCGAAAAATTGCTGAGCAATACATCACTGGGTTAAAAGATATAGGCCTGACTATTCCATTCATTCCCGATTGGGCAGAGCCAGTATGGCATCTGTTTGTGGTGCGCAGCAAAATGCGTGAAAAATTCCAGCAGCAACTTAATCAAGCGGATATTGGCACACTTATTCATTACCCGATCCCCCCCCATCTTCAAGGAGCGTATGCTGATCTTGGGTTCGGCAAAAGCGCGTTTCCCATCGCTGAGCGAATTCATGAGGAGGTGTTGAGTTTGCCCATGTTTCCGAACATGACGCTGGCGCAAACGAAACAAGTAGTGGTAGCTTGTCGCCGAATACAGGGAATGGCTGAATGAGTTTGGTGAAAATCAGTCTGCTTAATGGTATTGCCGTTATGGTTAAGGTCGCTAGTTCGCTCGTGCTGAATAAAGTATTAGCGATTTATGTAGGCCCCAATGGTTATGCCATCATTGGGCAGTTTCAAAGTGCTGTTTCCATTTTGACAAGCCTTGCTGGCGGTGTGGTTGCAAATGGTGTTACTAAGGCAACAGCGCAACACTTTGATGATGAAGCAAGGCAATATGCTATTTGGAGAACTGCGATACGATTTTCTTTAATCGCCTCGCTACTTGCCAGTGTTAGTTTGCTGTTTATCGGTGATTGGCTGTCAGAATGGCTGTTACACCGTGCAGACATGTCCGACGTGTTTGCCCTATTAGGGCTATCTCTCCCCGCCATGGCAGTTAACAACCTTTTGATAGCCATTATTAATGGCAAAAAGGAAGTGGGCATTCTTGTCGCAGCAAATATTGTTGGTAGTATCATTAATGTGTTGGTAACTGGAATATTAACTTATAAATTAGGACTCTACGGAGCATTAGTTGCCTATGCGATCAACCCAGCTGTAGCGATCCTTTCTACGACAGTTTTAGTTTCGCGCTGTCGATGGCTTAAAGTGGGCTACCTTTGGGGGAAGATGAATCAACCTGCTTTGCGTGAACTATCTGGCTTTGGAGTGATGGGACTGACTTCAGTGCTAACAGTGCCTGTTAGTTACATGTTAATCCGCGACCATCTGGTACACAATTTGGGCTTGGCTGCTGCAGGCTATTGGCAGGCTATGTGGGGCATTAGCGGTATTTATTTAATGTTGGTGACCAGCACACTATCGGTTTATTACCTACCGCGTCTGGCGGAAATTAGAACCGCACAAGAATTGAAGGCTGAAATTATTAAGGTTTATCGTTTTGTTTTGCCTGTCGTGATAGTGGGCGCATTGACTATTTTTATTTTGCGAGACTTCATTATTCACACCCTATTTACACAGGATTTTTTGCCCATGCGAGAATTGTTTCAATGGCAGCTTGTAGGGGATGTAATCAAGCTAGGTTCTTGGGTGCTTGCATATGTAATGCAAGGGCGAGCGATGATTAAGGTTTTTGTAGTAACTGAAGTTATTTTCTCCTTTTCGTTTGTTTTATTAAGCTGGTTGTTTGTTGATATTTTTGGTTTGATCGGCGTATCTATGGCCTATGCGATAAATTACTTTATATACTGGATTGGCATATGGTGCTTGGTGAAAAATGAAATGCGACAAATGGAATTCATGCATAGCCACTATTAAGTCATCTCTGCTACATCGTTTGTAGCTGTTGACAATTAGTATTGGCGATTACGTATCTGGAAGTACAAGCTATTTTCAGATATTTATCATTGCGATAACTTGGCTAAATTTAATCAACCCGTGCTAATAAGTGGGCTTGGGAAAGTGCAATTAGGACGTTGCAATTTGGGTGTCTGGCCATCGCCGTATTATCTCAACGGCTACATTCATATCGAAGCCCGCGAAGCGACGGCAAGCATAGAAATTAAAGATGGTGTCTGGATCAACAACAATGCTGTCATTATTGCCGAGCGTAGTAGTATCCATATCGGAGCGAATACCTTAATTGGATCAGAGTTTACTGTTTACGATTCGGATTTTCATGATTTACATCCGGATCGAAGATTAGTGGGGTCGCATATATGCAGACAGGTAATTATTGGAAATAATGTATTCATTGGATCACGAGTGACAATACTAAAGGGTGTAACGATTGGCAATAATGTTGTCATTGCAGCAGGTAGCGTGGTAAGTACAGATGTACCAAAAGACATGATCGTAGCTGGTGTACCTGCTCGTGTGGTCGGCAAAATAAATTGTAAGGATAAAATATATGAATGAAGCAAAATTACATAAAAAACCAACGGTCTCTGTTGTTTGTGCTACCTATAATCGTTCAAAAATGGTACGAGAAACCGTTTTGGCTGCTTGGAATCAAACCTTGCGACCTGATGAGATTGTTGTCAGCGACGACTGTTCACCTGATGATACGCTTGAAGTGCTACGTGAGTTGCAGAAGGAAGTTCCGATTCTCAAGATTGTCGAAAGCTTAAAAAATAGTGGCGGTGTTCCAAATTGGAATCAAGTTATCGAAGCTTCGAGTGGTGATATCATCGCTTGGTGTTCGGATGATGACCGCTGGACTAGTCATCATCTTGAGAATGCTGTTAGATATTTAATTCAAAACAATGATGTTGATTTAGTTCATGCTGGGTTTGATGAAGTTAGAGAAAACGAAGACGGAACAGAAAAAAAAATTGAAACGACACTGAAATCAAGTCAGCCGATTATAGTAACAAGGAAAAATATTGTTGAGTATATGGGAAATCACTTTAGCTGGTATTTTCATCCATCAACGTTGGTATTTAGGAGGCAAGCTTGGTTAAAAATCGGAAAATTTAATCAAAAATACGCACTTGCTGATACTGATTGGTTTATACGTGCTGCCTTACACCACAAATTAGTCTATCTGCCCTACAAGGGGGTAATTAATAGAAGACATTATAGTAAAGAAGGAAATTGGAGTATTCGGGTTGGAAGTATTAATATGCAGAAAGAATTTTACGATTCCATATTAAATTTTGTCGATACAGCCAAACATTTTTCCGATGTGGTTGATTTGGATCTCCAACTTAGAAGGTGGGAAAATAAATATAGATTCCTTATTTTTCGAATTTATATTTCTCGATCAAGAGCTGGAATAAAAACAGTTCCAAAAGACTGTGTGTGTGAGTTGATTAGAGTAACGCCAATTCTGATGAAAGTTCAAAAGTCATTCATCTTTTTTTTGGCAGAGCTATTATCAAATTTCTTAAGTCTACTGCAGTATGCCCTACCTGGTGGAAAAGCTAAATATAGTGCATTAGGAAAACACTCTGCTATGTAAAATTACATGCGGATATATAAATAAATATAGAACATACTGGTAGGTGTTATGGCTGTAAATCAAGTTGATGTCGTTTTTATCGGAGGAGGAGCTATTTCAACTATGCTTTCTAGCCGTATACCCAATCATATCTCTCTCAAGGTGTATAGTATTCGAGAAATTAAGTCAAAAAGTGATAATGAAGAAATTTTTAGCGTACTTAAAAGTGCACACATGGTTGTTTATTTAGCATATCACCATAGAAATTTGTTCGTTAATCTGAATACCCTTAATAAAGTTCTAGGGCAGTTGTCTGCATATAATTGGAAAGGGATGTTTGTTTATTTTAACACCCAGTCTGCTTTGGATACGTCCTGCTATAAATCGAGTAGACCGATTCCGAGACTTTTTCAATATGACTTATATTCGGTTACAAAGCGGCTTCAGTCGAGGATGTTGAGATCATGTGATTCAAGTATGCTGATTTCTGAGTTATATCTGCCAGTAGTTATTGGAAAGGGGTCTAAAGCTGAAACATGGTATAGATTTATCGCATGTCACAGAGATATATTCTTGCCAAACTATGGAGAAAATAAAATTCTTCTGCTTGACTTATCGTCCTTTATTCTTTGGTTTTGGGGATGTTCTGCCAAATTTTTATTGTCCAGAGACAGATCATTGATGGCTCGGCGGTTATTTGTATATAACAAAGTAATGTCGGCATCTGAACTTATTAATAAACTTAGAGAAAAGGATGGCTTGGGACATGTGAATATATCTAATTATTCACCATCCTACTGGTTCTCAAATAAACTCATTGGAAACCTAATCTGGTCGATTAAGCAGTCACCGCTTGGACTGCTGGTATACCTTTTAACCGGGAGTTTTAGAGACACCACCGCAAGTATTGCTACAAGTCACGGTTCAACTCAGCCGAGTCAAAGCTTTATCGATCAAGTGTTTGTGCCAAATAGTCCAGAGTGTGCTTTATTTGCTAAGGAAGTCGTACTTAATAAAATTAATTTCAACATATTGGACATTCATGAATCAACGTAAATTACCTACTGTGTGTATTGTTGGCTCGGGACCTGGTGGCGGCATCGCTGCAATTGAGCTTGCCCGTACAAAATTGTTTAAGGTTATCCTTGTTGATGTTGACAAACTAGATCAGTCATTTAGTAGCTTAAGCATGCGCTCTGAACTGTCGTCAATTAATATGGGAAATCCTTTTGGTCAGCCGGTTACAAGAGGATTTGGTTTTGGTGGCAGTAGTAACTTATGGCATGGTGTATTGACAGAGTTAGACGATCAAGATTGGGAGCCATTAGATGCAATTTCAAATAAGAAGATTTCCAGGGAGGTGAAATCCTACTATCAAAAACTAGATTTATATTTTGGAAAAAAGCCAAATACGAACATTCAGCAGTTACGTAAGCGCATATCAAGGCAAAGCCTATACCGCTCAATTGAAATGTCGGGTAAATTTATAAGTAAAGATTTTTTCTTGCAAAATAAGCCATTGAGACTTCGGAATCATTTAGCAGCGTGTAAAACAAATGGACTTCCTATTGAGTTTATGGAAAATGCTGTGGCAATAACGATAGATTCTGGAGACGAAGATGGAGAGGTAATTCGCGGATTACTTGTTGATGTGCAAGGTGAAAAGCTTAGAATAGAAGCGGACTATTTTATTTTGTCCGCTGGGGCATTAGAAACTCCTCGTATTATGCTACAAAGCATTTACGAGAATAAAATTAAAGTCGCTAATAAACATGTTGGTGCCAATTTGG
>SBAV01000086.1 GCA_005239965.1 Methylobacter tundripaludum | reverse complement strand
CTGGGCGGAGTTCGTGATGAAGCGGAAATCAGAGGCCATCGCCGTACTTACATCGGCTCCATGCCCGGAAAAATCCTGCAAAATCTGGCCAAGATAAAAACACGCAACCCAATGTTTTTACTGGATGAAATAGACAAGATGGCCGCCGATTTCCGGGGCGATCCTGCCTCAGCCCTTTTAGAGGTACTGGATCCTGAGCAAAATCATACCTTTTCGGACCATTATCTGGAAGTGGATTTTGATTTATCCGATGTCATGTTTGTGGCCACCGCCAACACGCTCAATATTCCCCCTGCCCTGCTGGACAGAATGGAAGTGATTCGTCTTGCCGGTTACACCGAAGATGAAAAAATCAATATCGCCCTGCGTTACCTGATCCCTAAACAGATCAAGAATAACGGTTTGGAAACAAACGAAATTGAAATTTTAGAAACCACCGTCAGAGACATGATCCGCTATTACTCCAGAGAAGCGGGAGTTCGGAGCCTTGAACGTGACATTTCAAAAATTTGCCGAAAAGTGGTAAAGGCGCTGCTATTAAAACCAAGCAAAACCAAAATTTCCGTTACACCGAAAAACCTTGGCGACTATCTAGGTGTTAAACGCTACAACTACGGCCTTGCCGAAGAACAGGACCAGATTGGCCAGGTAACGGGGCTGGCGTGGACTGAAGTTGGCGGCGAACTGTTGACCATTGAAACAGCGGTTATCCCTGGAAAAGGTAAGCATTCGGCGACGGGGAAACTGGGCGATGTCATGAAGGAGTCGATTGAAGCAGCCATGACGGTAGTTAGAAGTCGCGCCGAAATTCTTGGCATTGATAATGATGTCTTTCAAAAAAATGACATCCACATCCATGTACCTGAAGGTGCCACTCCCAAAGATGGCCCAAGTGCGGGTATAGGCATGTGTACAGCGATTATCTCTGCATTGACCAAGATACCGGTACATGCTAATGTAGCCATGACCGGCGAGATTACCTTACGCGGCGAAGTGTTGCCTATCGGCGGCCTTAAAGAAAAACTGCTGGCTGCGCACAGAGGTGGGATTACTACCGTTCTGATACCCATTGAAAACGAAAAAGATTTGATTGATATACCCGAAAATATTAAACAAAATCTCACTATCAAACCGGTACACTGGATAGATGAGGTTTTGGAAGTTGCATTGCAATACATGCCCGTTCCAGTTGAAAAAATAGAAACAGTGGAACAACCACAAAATGAGACTGACCCCGCTAGAATGGCAAAATCAGTGCTTACTGCACATTAGGATCAGCCCGCATCTTGCGATTGGCGAAATATGTCGCCAATCGCCGTAGCACGCCTATTAATTGAGCCAAACTTGGCAATAATAGATTGATGTCGCGCAAGATGCCATTAACTCGTTTATAAACAACGATTTTTATTGCTTTTCTTAATAAAATCAAACGCAGTGTAATGTTGTCTCCATAATTTTTGAACCGTAATGGATATAACATATTTTTTATTCGCTTTATTTCAGCGTTTATTGGGCTACAATGCAGCATCAACAAAGCTATAAAAGTTAGTTGTTTTTTATCTATGCCATAAAAATAGAGGCCTCCAGCCGGTTAAAGCTTGACACCGGACATGGGCTATTGATATAAATTACAAGTATTTCTTGTGTTTCAGGGGATCGTACATAGGAATTAGCGCGTATTTTTGCTGAATACACATAAAATTGACTTCCTAGGGGGAATAATGAATAAATCGGAACTTATTGACGCTATTGCAGAGTCTGCCGGCTTAACAAAAACGGACGCAGGGCGTGCTTTAGATGGCTTTATTGGGGCAGTGACAAGTGCTTTAAGCAAAGGTGATTCTGTAGCGTTGGTGGGCTTTGGCACCTTTACCGTAAAGGAACGCGCCGAGCGCAAAGGCCGTAATCCACAATCGGGCGAAGAGATCACAATTAAAGCTGCAAAAATAGCTTCATTTAAAGCTGGTAAATCTTTAAAAGATGCTGTAAACTAGTAAACATTAGTCGGGTGCTTAGCTCAGCTGGGAGAGCATCGCCCTTACAAGGCGAGGGTCGGGGGTTCGAACCCCTCAGCACCCACCAGACTTTGGAGCGGTAGTTCAGTTGGTTAGAATACCGGCCTGTCACGCCGGGGGTCGCGGGTTCGAGCCCCGTCCGCTCCGCCAAACAAAAAAGCCCCGCACCATCTGGTGCGGGGCTTTTTTTTTAATCTGAATTTCGCTTTAAATTTTAAGTTATTGCTTCGGAATAGAGTTATGCTGACAAAAATTAGAGAAAAAGCGCAGGGTGCTTTCGCAATAGGAATATTGATTGTTATTTGTGTCCCCTTCGCCTTATGGGGCATTCAAAATTACATCAATAATGGCTCGGAAGCGCCCGTTGTGTCGGTTGGAGACAAGGACTTTTACCAGCGTGATGTCAACAAAGCCTATGAAAAATACAGACAGAATTTTCAAGACATGGGCGTTGATGAACAATCACTAAAAAAACAGGCGCTGGACAAGCTGATTAAGGACGAGGTTTTATTGCAATATGTACATGATACGGGCCTAGTGGTCACCGATGACAGTGCACGGAATTTCATAAAAACCCTACCCTACTTCCAGACCGACGGTAAATTTGATGATAAACAGTACAAAAAACTGTTAAGTTCACAACGAATGTCTTCGGCGCAATTTGTTAGCGAAATTAAAAACGCTTTGATTATGGAGCAATTTCAACGCAGTATTACAGAAAGTAGCTTTGCCACGAAATACGATGTCGAGAGCTTCTTTAAAATTCACAACCAACAGCGTGATGCCGCCTATCTCGCCGTCGCACCGCAAAAACTCACCGAACAACCCTCAGAAGACGAAATCACCAAGTATTATCAGCAACACCAAGATCTCTACAAAATTCCAGAGCAAATCTCTGTGGAATATGTGGAATTGACCAATGAAGATATGGCCAAAACCGTGGAAGTCACCGACGACAAATTAAAGGCTTATTACGAAGAACAAAAAGACCAATACACCATTCCTGAGCGTAGAAAAATCAGCCATATCCTGTTTGCCATCAACAGCAAGCAAGATGAAAAAACAGCGCTAGACAAGGCCAATAAAGCGCAAGAAGCTTTGAAGACAAAGGATTTTGCCGCCTTAGCCGCCGAAGTATCGGATGACAAAAAATCGGGCAAGGAAGGTGGTGATTTAGGCTTTTTTAATGCGGGCGATCTGGAAAAAAGTATTGAAGATGCAGCCAAAGCCTTAAAAAAAGGTGAAGTATCCAAGCCGGTCAAATCGGCATTTGGTTATCACTTGATTAAAGTGACCGAATTGGAACCTGCGGTCATCAAACCTTTTGACAGCGTGAAAGCCGATGTCACCAAAGCTTACCAAAAAGCGCAATCTGAAGATGCTTTTTATAAGGCCGGTGAAACCTTAACTGAGGTCAGTTATCAAAATCCTGATAGCTTGCAACCCGCCGCCGATGCATTAAAACTTTCCATCAAAAAATCGGCTTTATTTACCAAAGACAAAGGCGAAGGCATCGCAGCAGATGAAAAAATTCGTAGCATGGCGTTTTCTGAAGAAGTTTTGCAGGGCAATAACAGTACACCAGTTGAATTAAGCGCTGATCGTATAGCGGTTCTACGTAAACTGGAACACCACCCCAGTGCTATACGCGAACTGAAAGAGGTTAAGCAAGATGTCGTTACGGCAATATTAACTGACAAAGCCAAGCAGCTAGCCGCTGATAAAGCGCAAAAAATTAAAGAGCGTTTGTTGGCAGGTGAATCCATCGATGCAATCGCCACCGAAAATAAACTGCAAGTTAAAAAGCTTGTCGGTTTTACACGCAACAACACCAGTGTGCCAGAACAGTTGAATCAGGCGATTTTTAAAGCAGCAAAGCCTGTAGCGGGTAAACCGACAGCAACTACGGTAGCTCTGCCTACAGGTGAGAATATTGTCGTTAGCATCACAAAAGTCGCTGACGGGGTGATGAGTGAGGAAGACAAGAAGAAAATGGACTTAGCCACAAAAAATATCGCCAAAGCAGTAGGCCAGAATGAGTTTGAAGCTGTTTTGAGCAGTTTGCAGGCTGGTGCCGATATTTCCATTGCCGACCCGAAAGCGACAACGCCGTAGGATCGTAGTTAAGGCTGTCACTTAAGCGCAAGGGGATTTGTTTTTACCCTTGCGCCCTGTAAGTTCATTAAAACGTATGAACATAGGAATATAGCAAGTTAGGTTTTAGTCTTCAACCCTCACACGAGCGCTTAACTGCACCTGCCGCATTAGTGTTTCCTAGCTGGAATATTGAAATTGCCGCTTAGGAATGAAAATTTAATAACATGGACATTTGTAGGGTGGATAAATGCAATGCATCCACCTTTCTTAGCGCCTATGTGGTGGATGCGCTGCCACTT
>SBAV01000226.1 GCA_005239965.1 Methylobacter tundripaludum | reverse complement strand
CTGCATAGCAACAGGCAGGCGGCAGGCGCGTGAAGCCGTTGCGAAAGCGTTGTACGCGGCCCCCTTCCTGATCGACGGCAATCAAGATGTCGCCTTGCCGCGCCGCTCGGATACTTCTGATTAGATCGGTGATTTGTTCGGGGCTTTCGTAATTTCTGGCAAAAAAGATGACCGCGCCGGTGTTTGGGTGGTTGATAACATCACGTTCATGTTGCGTTAGCGTTAAGCCAGCGACATCGAGCATGACGGGGCCTATGGGGTATTCGGTCGTCATTGGTTGATAGATAAGGTTAGGTTTCAGTTTTGACAATTGTATCAGGAAAACGCTTATGTGAATTCACAGCCAACGGATGAATCTAATGGGCGTTGTTCCAATAACACTCCGACTGCATTTCAATCAACCGCGAAACCGTGCGCTCAAATTCAAATGAGCCATCACCTTCGGTATAAAGCTCGGTAACCGGCACGGCAGCACTGCAAATCAGCCTTACCTTATGTTCGTACAGCGCATCAACCAGGCTGACAAAACGCTTGGCTTCGTTACGCATGGCAGCAGTTAATTTAGGGATATCGGCAATAATCAGCGTATCAAACAGGCTGGCTATTTTGATGTAATCGGCCGCACCCAAAGGCTGTACACACAGCTCTTCAAATGAACTGAGCACAATGCCATTATGCACTGCCGTCAGCGTAATACGGTGCGCCCATACCTCCAGCACCACCGGTTGCCGGGGAGCGCACTGGGTCAAAATATCAAAATGGTGCTGTATAAAGGCGTTGGCGTAAGCATCGAGCGGGTAGCAATAGCTGATTCTAGGTGTGTGGGGATGCCGCAAACGAAAATCTTCCACCGCCTTCAGCTCAACAATATCCGCCGCATTTTGCAAAACTTTAATGAAGAATAAAAACTGCTCTTTTAGCAAACCGCCCTGGTACAAATCATTCGGGTGGCGATTGGACGTGATGACCACAGTCACGCCCAAATCAAACAAAGCGCCAAACAACCGACCGATAATCATGGCATCGGCAATATCGGTGACATGGAACTCATCAAAGCACAACACACGCACATATTCTTTGATGTATTTTGCCAGCAATGGGAGGGCATCCGGGATTTTTTCCTGCCGGCACTTATGGGTGAAAGTATGGACTTCAACCATAAAGGCACTGAAATGCACACGGCGTTTCTGATGGATCGGACAGGCTTCGTAAAATAAATCCATCAACATGGATTTACCGCGACCGACACCGCCGTAAATATACAAGCTCTTACACGGCTCCGGCCGTCTGGACAACAGTTTCTTTGTGGTAGATTTTTGCTCGTAAGCAATATTAATCAGCAACTTGTCCAGTAACGACTGAAGATGTTGCAAAGTATTCAACTGCGCTTCATCTGTCTGAATGTGCTGTTTAGCGACCCTGTCCCGATAATGCGTCACCAGCAATCCTGGGGTCATTGACGAACTTGGTGTATCTGTTAATGCGCTTGGTTTTTTTTGCATAGCTATAAACTGTAGCGATTAGATTCGAGCGATGAAACAACGAACCTAATCGCTGGCCTTTTAACTTATTCGAACCGAATCAATCGCTTTTTGATAGTTTTCCATCTGATTAAAATTGAGGTAACGGTAAGTATCATCTGCACTTTCACTGATCTGGTCAGCATACTGCATGTATTCATCAAAAGTGGGGATTCTACCCAGAAGTGAACACACAGCGGCCAGTTCAGCGGATGACAAAAACACGTTGGCACCATTACCCAAGCGGTTGGGGAAGTTACGCGTAGAGGTGGAAACCACAGTAGCGCCCTCTTTTACCCGCGCCTGATTTCCCATACACAAGGAGCAGCCTGGCATTTCCATTCTGGCTCCCACCTTGCCAAACGTGCCGTAATAGCCTTCTTCGGTCAGCTGGTTTTGATCCATCTTGGTGGGTGGCGCTACCCATAACCGGGTTGGCAAATCACCAGTCTGTTTTTCCAGCAGTTTACCCGCTGCACGGAAATGGCCGATATTGGTCATGCACGAGCCTAAAAACACTTCATCGATTTTTGTTCCGGCGACTTCCGAAAGCGGCTTGATGTCATCAGGATCATTAGGACACGCCAATAGCGGCTCCTTGATTTCATCCATATTGATTTCAATGATTTCAAAATATTCGGCGTCGGCATCCGCTTCCAGTAACGCCGGATTGGCTAGCCATGCTTCCATGTTTTTGATGCGGCGTTCAAGGGTACGTACATCGCCGTAACCCTGGCTAATCATCCATTTTAATAGGGTTACGTTGGAGGTTAAATACTCGCGGATGGGCGCTTCATTCAAACGAATGGTACAGCCGCCTGCGGAACGTTCGGCAGAAGCATCGGATAGCTCAAACGCCTGCTCCACTTTTAAATCCGGCAAGCCTTCAATTTCCAGGATACGGCCAGAAAAAACATTCTTCTTGCCTTTTTTATCCAAAGTCAACAAGCCGCGTTTTGAAGCTGCGTAAGGAATAGCATTGACCATATCACGCAAAGTAATACCCGGCTGCATGGTACCTTTAAAGCGCACCAATACTGATTCTGGCATATCGAGAGGCATCACCCCCGTTGCCGCAGCAAACGCAACTAAACCCGAACCTGCCGGAAAAGAAATGCCAATCGGGAAACGGGTGTGCGAATCGCCGCCCGTACCCACTGTATCGGGCAGCAACATGCGGTTCAGCCAGGAATGGATAATGCCATCGCCAGGCCGTAACGACACCCCGCCACGGTTCATGATAAAGTCCGGCAAGCTGTGCTGCATGGTTATATCAACCGGTTTGGGGTAGGCGGCAGTATGGCAGAACGATTGCAGCACCAAATCGGCAGAGAAACCCAAACAGGCCAAGTCTTTCAATTCGTCGCGGGTCATGGGGCCGGTGGTATCTTGCGAACCGACAGTGGTCATGTACGGTTCGCAGTAGGTGCCAGGACGCACTCCTGCTACGCCACAGGCTTTACCGACTATTTTCTGCGCCAATGTGTAACCTTTAGTACAGGCAGCAACATCACCTGCGCGTTTGAAAACAGTGGACGCACCCAAGCCTAAGAATTTACGGGCACGATCAGTCAAACCACGACCGATGATCAGCGGAATCCTGCCACCGGCGCGGACTTCATCCAGCAGCACGTCAGTTTTCAATTCGAAAGTACTGACAACTTCATTACTATCATGGCGTTTGACAACACCTTCGTAAGGGTAAATATCGATTACATCCCCCATAGCCATCGCAGTAACGTCACACTCGAATGGCAATGCCCCCGAATCTTCCATCGTGTTAAAGAAGATCGGGGCGATCTTG
>SBAV01000544.1 GCA_005239965.1 Methylobacter tundripaludum | reverse complement strand
GGAAGGAATGCCGAACAGCAAATCAACAATGGCTGAACGTAAAGTGGATTTTCCGGCCTCATTGGGGCCGATAATCAGGTGGAAGTCTTGTTTGTTAACAGGAAAATCGACTGACCGGCCGGAAAATTTGCCATATTTGATAAGGTCAAAACGATGGAAGCGCATAGTGGGTTTATTCCGCCTTTGCCAAATGGGAAACCAGTCCCGGACGTACTTCGCGCACCAGACCACCCAAGTCACCATCACGAATGGCTTTAAAATAGGGGACAGCCGCTTGCAATTCCAAGGGCGCCTTGTTGACCAAGCCCAAAAGCTCCTCTTGCAGTTTTTTAAGAAAATCCTGATCGGTTTCTGCTGCTTCAAGAAAATCCTGTAAATCTGATAACGCATCAGCTCGTGCGTTCACTGCTTCACCGTCATCTACCGCTGCCGTGTTAACCTTTACCTTTTCAATCCAAAGGCGCTCATTACCCAATGCGGCGGCTAATGCCAAGACTTCGGCGCGTAGTTGCGGTTCCAGTCCGAAAAGATCGCCGTGCGCAAATGTTTTTCCAATTAAAGTGATTCTTACAGCCATGGGACGCGTGCTAGAACTGTTCTCCACAAGTGCTTCAAGCTCTTTCCCCACAGTACGTACCACATCGGCCATCGTGTTGCATCCGGTTACGTCGGCCTGAAGGCTATGCCAGCGGAGGACATCAACAAACAACCGCTCGACTTTTTGCACACCGGATTCATCCGCAGTCACAATAACCGCACCACGCGGCCCAATCTCCCGTATATGCCGGCCCTGAAGGTTGCCAGGGAAAACAACTGTCGAAGCACCCTGCCACTTTTGGTATTCATGAACATGGCCGAGTGCCCAATACTGGTAGCCCTTGGCATGAAGCTCGTCGAGACTGCATGGCGCATAAGTCGCGTGGGCAGAATTACCTTCCAGAGCCGTGTGCAGTACGCCTATGTTGAACATCCCTGGCACGGGTGCCGGATACCCAATTACGAGATTCTCTGTTGTTTTCTGTTCTTTAAAGCTTCGGCCGTGCAATGCAGCGTTGAGGTGTTTTATATAAAACGTGTGGGCTTTCCCAGTCTTAAAAGGAAAGACGTTGTCCGGCAATTGCAGCTCCTTGGTCATTACATTTTCGGCATCGTGGTTACCGAACAGCAGGTAAACAGGAATGCCCGACTTTTTCAGGCGGCCCATTTGGCTACAGAAATAAATGCCCGTATTATGATCTTTCCATGTGCCATCATACAGATCCCCAGCTATAACCATAAAGTCAACCTGTTGTTCGATAGCTTCGGTAACCAGGTTGGTAAAAGCATCGCGGGTCGCAGTGCGCAGTATTTCCACGGGAGCATCGGCATAGGCGCTCAATCCGGTTAAGGGGCTATCCAGATGTATATCAGCAGCATGGATGAATTTCACTGGCGTTCTTCTCCTTTTTGTTGTGTGTAAACATATCAGTGTAATCAACTTAAAACAGAACAGTCAAAGATTAAGCCATACTGATTATCCCCGCTTAAATAGAAGAGCCCTCTTTTACTTGCAACAAATTGATTCTACATAAATAATTAATATACGACTTGATTCCTCTTTACATAAAGTTACCTGATCGTAAAATGAGCAATCATGCTAAAATGTACTTAGTCACCTCCCCCCTTGAAAAGGGGGATTTGAGGGGGGATTTTGTCATAAAACCTCCCCTAAACCCCTCCTTTTCAAAGAGGGGGACTGAATAATTACGCTAAAATAATTAAATTTATAATTTGCCATTGATACACAGCATGAAAAACATAGCCCTGAATGAGCGCATCATTTTTGCACTGGATGTCGCTCACCCCGACGAAGCAAAAGACTGGGTCAAAAAGCTCGACGGTGACATGAAGTTCTTTAAGGTGGGCCTGGAGTTATTTCTCGCCGGTGGCTGGGATATTGTGGATTACATTATTGATCGGGGCAATAAAGTCATGCTCGATCTAAAGTTTTTCGACATTCCAGAAACCGTTCATCTGGCAGTACAACAGCTCAAAAACAAAGGCGTATCACTGACCACCATTCACGGCAATGATGCCATCATCAAAGCGGCACTAACTGATAAAGGCGATTTAAAAGTGCTGGCCGTCACCGTGCTAACCAGCTTTGATGAATCAGATATGCGCCAAATGGGCTTGACCGGATCGGTAGCAGACTTGGTGTTAATTCGCGCTAAAAAGGCACTTGAACTTGGCTGTGACGGCGTGGTGTCGTCGGCATTGGAGGCGCACGCTATACGCAATCAATCCAGTAGCGATTTTTTGATTGTAACGCCGGGTATACGCCCAGCATCCAGCATTGTCGGGGAAGATGACCAAAGGCGAATTGCCACAGCGCGGCAGGCCATTATCAATGGCGCAAACCACGTCGTTATCGGACGGCCTATCAGAACTGCCGCCGATCCTATCGGTACTATAAAAAAACTTTACGAAGAAATCGAACAAGGGCTGGCGGCGATTTAGGCATCCCATCTAAATAAAAGCCTTGCCAGCGTTAGGTTGGATTGGTTTTTGAATTTAGAACAATATATTGCACACAGTAGAGACGCAAAATGTTGCACCTCTACTGTACTTCAATATCCTCAACGGTTGCTGGACAATAAAACCGGCTCTATCGGCTTAACATCAATTTCAAATTCATAGCGTATACGCTTGGCAAAAGCTTTGGTTTCTTTCTTGTCTTTAAAAGGACCCGCAATTACCTGGTAGCCGCCGTCTTTTTGAACTTTTCGTGCAGGGATGCTCGGACCTTGATGGGTCAACATCGCTACCATCCGCTGAGCCGCCGTTTCATCCTTGAAGGTGTCCACCAAAATAGACCAATCCCCATCCTGCAACGGTGCAATTATTGGCTGTCCATACAACGAATTGGGGCGAGCCAAGCGCATCGCATTGTTGGATAGCGTCGCAATATCCGGGCTGTTGGCCAGGACTGGGGTTGGAATGCCATCGGCGCGTTTTAGGACAAGTTCGACCTTTTCCCAATCCACCGTTACACCCTTGCGTTTGCTCATTTTTTTCAATTTCCTTAAAAATTCTTTCTTTTTCCAGTTCTTACCGCCTCCCGCTTGCGAAATCGGGTCATGCGCTTCGATGTACAGCATATTCTGATCCCAAGCCGCCAGATACGGCTGATGGACGATATGGACTTGCGTGCCTACCGACACATCTTTGAACAACACCTCAATATCTTCAGGGTACATTTGAATGCAGCCATGACTGACCTGCATACCAATGCCATACGGCTTGTTGGTGCCATGTATCAAATAACGTGGCAGTGCAAGGCGCATCGCATAATAACCCAGCGGGTTGTTTGGGCCGGAACGTACCACGCGCGGCAGAATATCGCCTTTTTGGGCGTGTTCGCGGTAAATGGAATCAGGCACATGCCATTCAGGATTGACCGTCTTAATGGCAACCCGCGTCAGTCCCATAGGCGTACCCCAACCGTCCCGGCCGATACTGACTGGATAAGTCACGACTTGCGCTTGTTTTTTAGGATAATAAAACAGGCGCATATTGGCCAGATTAAGCACGATGCCTTTACGGGGTGCATCGGGCAAAATAAATTGTAACGGCAACAGAACCCGGCTGCCAGCCCTGGGTGTCCAAGGCGCAATGTTTGGGTTGGCAATGCTGATGTCGGTATAGCCCAAACCAAAATGCCGGGCGATATCGGATAACGTATCGCCTTCATTGCTATTAACCACAGCAAGGCTGCCAACCATATCCTGCTTGTTGGATAATGGAAACTCATGCGTAGCGGCCGTAGGTGTTTGCTGCGGGCCAGGTTGGATGATCGCCGTAGAATCTGAGGGAAAAAGTCCAGACAAAGTCTGACAACCGCTCAATAGCGATGCAAAAATCAGCATCAAAGCAGTTAAAAAAGTACGTTTATACTGTGTCATGCTAGTTTTTAATATTACTTTAACAAATTAGGACCGAAAAATTATATTACACAGGCATTTAAAGCAAGAAACATTAAGCCTGCATTAAGAATCAAAAAAATTTCTAGTTTTCATAATCAGTGGTTATGACAACAAACATCACCAATGTGCGGCATTTTTTTAGGCAAAAGACAGGCTTTTACATTAAAACAGACGCTAAAAATGATAGACTTGCCGCTGTTTGCAATCTCTGGCTATCTACGCTTTCATGTCCAATACCTTAAAACTTCCGATTGAATCTTTGAAACTGCATGTTAATTTAAGCGATTTTGAATTACCCACCACCCCGCCACGAAAAACAAGTATTTTAGGGCAACCTCGGGCACAAGCTGCGTTTGAGTTTGGCATTGCCATGACCAATCCCGGCTACAATATTTTTGTGATGGGCGATCCTGGCTTAGGCCGTTTGACAATGGTGACCGATCATCTCAACGCTATTGCACAAACCTTACCAGCACCACCGACTTATGCCTATGTAGACAACTTTTCCAATTCAAGGGAGCCGTTAGCCATTGAACTACCCGCAGAATACGGCCAAACCTTCAGTAAAGACATTGAAAAACTGATTGATAATTTGCTGGCAACATTTCCTGCTGCCTTTGAAAGCCCCGCCTATCAGCAAAAAAAAATGCCATCGAGCGGCAATTTAGTCAAGCGTATAACAATGCTATTGACAAGGTTGATGAACAAGCCCAATCAATCAACATCGCTTTGTTCAAAGAAGGTGAAGCGATCACCTTTGCGCCGATCAAAAACAAAACAGCCTTAACCCCTGAGCAATTTACCCAGCTACCACAGCCAGAACGCGAGCTTTTTCATAAGCACGTCGAAGAACTGGAGGATTATCTGGGCGATACGTTGTTGGAATTGCCGCAATGGCGGCGCATTATGGTGGACAAGCTCAAGCAACTGGACAATGACACTATCAGCCTGGCGATAGAGCCGTTACTGGCCGAGTTGCATGACAAGTATGAAGCCATTGACGATGTCATCACCTACCTGTCAGAACTTAAAAGCCATCTCGAAACCGCCATCAGCGACACCCTTATGCCCGGCAGGGCAATGGATCCGGCTAACAACGCAAGCCGCCGCTTGATGCTCATTGACCAATATACGCCCAATATTTTGATCGATAACAAGCAAGACGGCGGCGCGCCGGTGGTGCATGAGCCGCATCCCGTCTATCAAAACCTGTTTGGCCGCATTGAGTACATCAACGACCAGGGCACGTTAATTACCCATTACCGCAAAATTTGCGCCGGTTCTTTACACAAAGCCAATGGCGGCTATTTAATACTCGATGCAGAGAAATTACTGGCTTACCCTTTCGTTTGGGACAGCCTTAAACGTGCCTTGCAATCCGGTTGCATTGAAATCGATTCACCCTATTCTGAGCCAGGCATCAATACGGTAACCCTTAAACCGGAAGTGATTCCGCTCAATGTAAAAATCATTCTGGTAGGTTCGCCGGACATTTATTATCTGTTGGAAGAAATAGATAATGAATTTAATGAAATGTTCAAAATTCTGGCCGATTTTGACAATCACATCCCGCGCACCGATGAATCCATGCGCCACTTTGCAACGCTGATGGTGCAACATGCGCACGATGCCCATACCAAACCGCTCACCCTGAATGCTATCGAAGGTTTGATTGAACACAGTTGCCGCCTCGCAGAAGACCAGCATCATTTCTCAGCGCGAATCAACGATAGCCTGGAAATTATTGGCGAAGCCACTCGCCGCCTTTCAGAGGAAACTCGCGTTGCTCTGCCAGAAATTGCCTGGGAAGCGCTGGTGGGAATGCGGAATATCTTGATTCACCAATACGATGATTTAGACCTGAACATCATTTGGGATGCGCT
>SBAV01000225.1 GCA_005239965.1 Methylobacter tundripaludum | reverse complement strand
TTAACATGAGTTGTTCTTATGCCGAATGTCTATTAACATCTCCAACATCCACCACAAGTACCCACACATATTATTTTGATCTGGGTTTTTAAAGAGCGTAAAATGGCGCATGATTCCAATTTACATGGAATCCGATGCTATTTTAATGTCGACCTAATCCTCTAAGAAGATCATTCGCTGCCAACAAAGATTGATAATTATACGGACATTATTGATTGTGTCAACTTTTTTTTGAATTTATTTTACTTCCGTTATTCAGACAGTCCAAATAATGCTTAACGCCAGTACGTACATCGGCAAAATTCTTTTTATACCCTACAGCCCTTAACGCAGAAATATCTGCCTGTGTATAGCTCTGGTAACTCCCCTTTAGATGTTCCGGGAAAGGGATGTATTCAATACTGCCCTGTCCATGCCATGCAATAACTGATTCAGCGACGGTGTTGAATGTCTCCACCCTGCCCGTCCCTACATTGTAAATACCACAATGCTCAGAATGCTCCAAAAACCACAAATTGACATCAACCACGTCATCAACATACACAAAATCGCGTTGTTGCTGGCCATCCGCAAAACCATCACAGCCTTCAAACAACCTAACCCGGCCATTGTCGATAACTTGTTGGTTAAAATGAAAAACCGTGCTGCTCATAGCACCTTTGTGCTGTTCCCTTGGACCATAAACATTAAAATAACGAAATCCTACAACGGGACTTGTTATCCGGACCTGCAAATTGCGCACATATTGGTCAAATTGAAATTTTGAATAAGCATACATATTGATAGGATGCTCACAGCTACGATCAACCTTGAAACCGTATTGCCCACATCCGTATACCGAGGCTGATGACGCGTACAAAAATGCGCTTTTTTTTGCCACACACCAATGCAGCAAGCGCTTAGAATACTCATAGTTATTGCGCATGACATAATGGCCGTCCCATTCCGTAGTCGCCGAACACGCGCCTTGATGTAAAACGGCACGAACATTATCAAGAAAACCTGGCGACTCAATTCGGTCAATAAATTCCGTCTTATCAATATAATCAGCAATATCGAGATCAGCCAAATTGTGCATTTTTTGACCATTGGTCAAATTATCAACAACCAGTATATTGGTTTCCCCCTTTAGATTTAAAGCGCGAATTAAATTGCTGCCAATAAATCCAGCACCACCAGTAACAACAATCATGTCCGCTCCCTTGCCCGATTAATCATAGCTGTCGTCGATTGCCCATCGACGAACGATAAAATGCGCACCTCCCCCCCCGCCTTGATGACACAATCACCGCCGACAACTTGTTCCGGCGTATAGTCCCCGCCTTTAACTAAAATATCAGGCAACACCCGGCAATATAAACGTTCGGGCGTTTCTTCCTCGAAAGCAACTACCCAATCCACGCAAGCCAATGCCGCCAAAACCGCCATGCGTTCGGGTAATTTATTGATAGGCCGGGAATCACCTTTAAGCCGCCTAACTGAAGCATCGGCATTCACTGCCACAATTAAGCGATCGCCCAATGCCTTGGCCTGCTCCAGATAAGTGACATGGCCTGCATGCAACAAATCAAAGCAGCCATTGGTCATCACGATACGTTCATCGTTGGCTTTTGCTCTTGCCAGCAGACCGACCAACTCATCTTCAGAAACCACACCGTACAAGAAATCACGATCGCCATGCATGGCACGTGTTAATTCATGGATAGAAACTGTGGATGTGCCTAATTTACCTACGACAATACCACCGGCCAAATTAGCCAGATACATGGCATCATATAAGGACATCCCTAGCGCAACCCCCAATGCCATGACAGCAATTACCGTATCGCCTGCCCCGGTAACATCAAAGACATCTTTGGCTTGAGCAGGTAACGAGTGAATCTCATGCTCTTGAATTAAAGTCATACCCAATTCACCGCGCGTTAGCAACAGTGACTCAATATGATAACGCCTTAGCAGGCTTCTGCTCTTGTCGATCAAATCAGCTTCATCCTTGCAGGCACCAACGACAGCCTCCAACTCAACAACATTGGGCGTTATGATATTGGCGTGCAAATACCGAATATAATCATTACCTTTAGGATCAATCAACACACAAAGCCCTGCTGTTTTTGCTTCGGCAATATAGCGCGAAATATCAACCAAGGTGCCCTTACCATAATCTGAAAAAACAATGGCCGTATTGCAGGACAAATGCCGACGCAATTTTGCAAATAATGCCTCTTGGTTAAATACCAACGGTGTATTCTCAAAATCAATGCGAATAAGCTGCTGATGCTGGGCCATAATACGCAATTTGCAGATGCTACCGGCATTTTCGGCAACGACAAAATCACAGACCACTCCTTCGGCCTCCAGCAATTTTTTGATGATTCCCGCTTCCGGATCATCACCGGTAACTGCCAGCAAGGTCACCTTGCCACCTAATTTGGCGATATTGAGCGCAACATTACCTGCGCCTCCAACGCGGTCTTCTATGGTGTTGACCTGAACGACCGGCACTGGCGCTTCAGGGGAAATACGCGCAGCCTTGCCAGACCAATACCGGTCCAGCATCACATCGCCAATAACAATAATATGGGCTGAACCGAACTCAGGCGTGGTTGCTAACACCAAACACCTCCTCAACCGCAGCACACCACCAGTGGCCTATCAGTATGTGGGCTTCCTGGATTCTTGCTGTCACCTTAGATGGCACAACAATCGAAATAGATGCTTGTTTTATCAACTTTCCTCCTTCACATCCGGTTAGGGCGATAACAGGCAAGCCTTTTAATTTCGCAGCTTCTGCGGCTTTTAATATATTCTTGCTATTACCTGACGTTGAGATTGCGATTAAACAATCTTTCTCGTTGCCAATCGCTTCAACCTGACGAGCAAAAACGGTATCAAAATCATAATCATTGGCATGCGCAGTTAGAATAGAACTGTCCGTTGTCAAGGCGATTGCCGCCAAAGCGCGACGTTTTTTTTCATATCTGACCACAAACTCCGCAGCAATATGCTGACAATCAGCAGCACTGCCACCATTTCCGCATAACAATATTTTTCCACCCTGCCTTAAAGTAGCCACCAGCATTACCGACGCTGCCTCAATGGCATCCGAACACGTTATCAGCTGATCAATAACGGCCTGGTGTTCTTTAAGCACAACATCAAAAGCCTTCGACATAATCATCCGTTAATACTAAAGACTTATCTGAATCGATCATTTTTTCCGTTTTGTCTTTAAACTGCATTTTATGTAATCTGGCATACGCACCATTTTTCTCCAGCAACGCTGCATGAGAACCTTGCTCGACAATACGCCCGTGATCCATCACTAAAATAACATCAGCATTTTCTATGGTGGATAAGCGATGCGCAATAACCAATGTTGTCCGGTTACTCATGACATTTTGCAAGGCTGCCTGTATGTAGCGCTCGGACTCCGTATCCAGTGCCGAAGTTGCCTCATCCAATATGAGTATCGGCGCATCTTTCAATAACGCTCTCGCCAGGGCCAAACGCTGCCTTTGGCCACCTGACAATTTAACGCCATTTTCACCAATCTCAGTGTCCAGACCTTGTTCGAGCTTACTAATAAACTCCATAGCATAGGCATCGGTGGCGGCTTGGGTAATTTCGCTACGACTGGCGGTACTTAACGCACCATAAGCGATATTATTGGCAATAGTATCATTAAACAAGGTAACCTGCTGGCTCACTAAAGCCAGCTGCTTTCTTAAGTTTGCCAGCTTATAGGCATTTATTTCAATGCCATCCAGCAATATTTCACCCATGTCATGTACATAAAATCGCGAGACCAAACCCGCCAGCGTACTTTTGCCGCCACCCGATGCACCAACTAACGCCACTGTTTGTCCAGGTTCAATTTTGAAACTGATATCTCTAAGCGCGAAATCTTTCGACTCCGGATACCGAAAAGAAAGATTTCTGAATTCCAAATCCCCCTTACACCGCTCGGCCTGGTAAATTCCCTTATCGGATTCTTCAGCTTCATCAAGAATATCAAATAAAGATTCCGCTGCCGCAATGCCTTTTTGAATATCGCCATTGGCATCACTTAACTGCCTGATTGGTTTGGGCAACAAAAAAGCCGCCGTGAGATAACCCACAAACTCACCTACACTGGCTTGCTTCATAAAAAAAAGCGCCATGTACATTAAAACAGATAAGACTATGCCTATAATAAACTGCATAACAGGATTGTGAATAGCCATAGTCGTTGCCAATTTTAACGATTGCCTGCGATTATATGAGCTGCTTTCCAAAAAACGACGCCTTTCATAATCTTCGCCGCCATAACTACGCACTACCCGATAGCCGCTCACCAATTCTGAAGCAATATGCGTCATATCCCCCATAGAATCCTGTATGCGCTTACTTAGCATCCGCAAACGTTTACTCACATAGGTGACCAGTATAATAATAACCGGTGCCACTCCGACAAAAACCAGCGACAGCATCCAATTACAATAAAATAAATAAATCAATAGCCCAATCGCCGTAAAACCTTCCCGGATAAAAGTTCTTACTGCATCAGTGGTCGCCTTGGTAACTTCACCAACGTTATTGGTTATACGTGAAATCATATAACCGCTATTATTGGAATCAAAATAAGATACAGGTAAGTTGGTATATTTATTGAATATCTCGCACCTTAAGGTATGCACAACATTTGAAGATACTTTTGCCAGAAAATAATTGCCTAAATAAGCACCAACACCATGCACCATAATCAAGACACTGAATAATAACGGCAAATAAAACATGCCTTCACGGGATTCGGTTTGCAATGTATCAACAATATGCTTAAGCATTGCCGCAAACATGGTTTGCGTCACTGAATAAAGCAAAAATCCGATAATGGAAATCGAAAAAAGTCCAATATGTGGTTTTACATAAACTAATAGGCGCTTATATATTTCGATACTTACTTTGGATGATTTTGACATAGCGATGTAGGGTTAATTAAGCGCATGTAACTATTACGACAGGTTTTTGGTGCATATTAGAGATATTGAGAAAACCCTTTTTTGGCGAAAATAAAATCCTGCTGATCGAGACGCTCCAGCAAGCGCTTGAAATTTAGGTCATGTTGGCTTCTGTCGTTTTGCGGATGCCAAAGATGCAACGCAGGCACAGCAAAACGTCCTTCTTTGCGTTTAATGCCAGCATGAATCAAACGAATAACCAAATCAGAATCTTCATAGCCCCAACCTTCAAACAACTCATCAAAGCCATTGACACGCACAAAATCATCCCGCCACATCGCCAAATTACACGTCATGGCTTTTTGCCACTTTTTAGGCTCCAATAACCTGAGCCTGCCTAAAGGGAGAGTAAAAAAAGGCAAGATTCTATTGATTTTATTTTGCAAGCTTAACGTAACAAAATACAGCCAATTTTTTTTATACAATGGAATATTATGGTTAATCACCTCCGAAGTAAAATCCTGGCTTAATAGCACTCTGTTTCCAGGTACAAAATGGCCTTGAACAGCAAGCTGGCGATGACAACTTACAAAGCCAGGACGGACAATACAATCGCCATCGAGAAAAATTAAATATTCACCTGTGCTTTGTGCAACCGCCTTGTTTCTGATTGTACTGGCCCGAAAACCCTGGTCTTCATGATGGACGTATTTAATAGGCACAGGGCTTTTTGTACAAATAGACTTGCTTAATGCCATATTTGATATATTTGAACCATCATCGGCAATAATAATTTCAAAATCACCATATTGTTGCGCAAACAGCGATTCTAAACATAATTGCAATGCAGCAGGCCAGTTATACGTCGTTACAATGATTGATATCAAATTCATTATTGATTACAAGCATATTTATGATATTGCTTGTCTACTTTTTATGTTGGTATTATTTTGAGCCATACTACCTGAAATACAAATTGAAATTAACACAGCAAAAGTCATAACAGTCATACGTCGATCAAAAATACAATCGGTTAAAGCAAAAAAAGCAATTAAGCAAACACCCCAAAAGCCCAATTTTCCCCACACGATTTCGTGATAATCTGTTTTAAAAAAACTCATTGGTAGAAAAAACAAAAACAATGTTATAACAAAGCCGACAATACCTCCCGTTGCAAGCGCACATAAATACTCATTATGCGCATGAGAGTATTTAATGATTGATTTTGGCACGACATGTTGTTTGTAAAGCACTAATAAAGCATTATCAAAATTATTTAGACCTACGCCAAGAATAGGATTATTTTCAAATATCATTAATGCGGCTCGCCACATTTGAAACCGAGTCCCTATTGAAGTATTAAAATTATTATTATTAATATTTGCCAATTCAATCATTGTTACTTTGATCCGGCTCAATATATGATTGTCTGTTAAGGTGTTGAGTATAAAAATGGCTAACCCTATAAAAAGAATGACGATGCAAACTTTTATTATAGTTATTCTATTAGTTCTAATAAAAAACACCCAAACTACCGAACAAAGCAATGCTGCGAAGATTCCTCCACGCGCACCAGCATACAAACATACTGTAAGACCGAATAACGCACCCAACACACCTAACAATTGGAGTTTATTCCCAGATAATAAAATATAAGCCATAATACCTATTAAAAGAGATATATCCCCAAATTTTATGGCTCCTGTTCCTGGAAATACCGCGCCATACATACCATACGGCCTATCAATTTTAAGAACGTGAAATTGAGCAGCGGCCATCAAGAACGCCATAACAACAGCGGCCAAACAACCGTAACCTAATATGTAACTACTGGGTTTTAAAATTGCCATAACTGGCGATATCGCCAGCCATATCAAAAAAATACAGGCATTGTCAATTGATTGTAAAGGACTACTAAAGAATAATATTGATATTAAACTAAAAACAAAGTAAGCAATATAGCTGTATGCTATAAACCTAAAATAATTAACACTATAATACTTTTTTGCCTCATCTAAATAGCTATTCTCATTAGCATGACTATGATATAAAAAAAGTATAACAAAAATACAAACCCATAGCCCCGGTACCCAAAAAATAACAAACACAGGTATGCTAAACAAAACCATGTTAAAACAAAACTGGCTTGTTTCAAGTGATCGAGCAAGAAGTTCAAAACGATACTTGTTTTTTATCATAACCCATATATGAAACTTCATGTCAGCCAATAATCACGGGCAAGGCAAAATCTACGCTGCCAATACTCGGTTAACGACGGACTTAACCTGTTCAACAGATAAGGTATCCAGACACTGGCTGTAACTTTGCCTATGCCGTTCACAGCCTTCCATTTGGCAAGGTACGCAATTAGCCCTCCCTTGAATCAAATTGACATTATTGACCTTTTGGCTCCCTATTTTATTAAAAGGGTTTTTGTCTTGGGAAAAACAACTGGGCCACGGCGACCATTTTATGGGATTAGTGGGGCCATAAAACGTAATCACCGGAACGCCAGTGGCAGCAGCCAAATGGGTAATGCCGGTATCCGGGCCAATATACAACTTTGCTTGTGCAATAATATGGGCAAGCTCGGCTAATGATGTTCGCCCCGCCAAATTTACTGTGTCAGCAGACAGTTGTTGCACAATCGTCTCGATATAATCCAGTTCTTCCTGTAACTTCCCGCCTGAAAGGACTACCCTTAAACCTAACGCGCTAAGGTAACGCCCTATTTCTATCCAGCCTTCTACAACCCAACGTTTGTATTTCCATTGGGGAAAAGGATGCAAAACAACATATTCGTCAGATGAAAATGCAGGTCGATTAAGGGATTCAACCCCGGCGATCTGCGGAGGGATCACGGTATAGTGTTTGGGTACAGCGATCAAATCCAGTAACTTTAGGTTCTGCAAAACCGTATGGGTCTGTTCGTTATCGAACTCTGTCCAGCGTTGCACAAAAAAACGCTTCCACCACCCTGTCGTACCTTTGGGTGGCACCACTGCAACTGTAAACGGTGCTGCCATCACACCATACAAAAAAGGGCGGTCTCCTGTTTGGGTCACAACAGCCATGTCATAACACCTAAAAAGGCGTTTCAACAAAGCCATATATTGACCGATTCCTATACGTAGCGGCGTGGCAATAATGTTATCAACATCACCATTCCCTTCTAAAATTCCTACAGTATTGTCGTACACTAAAACATCTAACTGGGCATCTGGGTATGCAATGCGTAATGAACGCAACAAGGGTGTTGCCAGCAAAACATCACCGAGATAACGCATTACGATAACCAAAATCCGTGTAGGTTTGGGGCTACTCATCTGGTGATGGCCATGAATGATTATATGCTACGCGCCAGTAACGACAGAAAATTACCCTTAAAACAAGCGCATTATACTTTCGTCGAATTCAACCAAAGATCATGCTTGTTACACATGCTCAAAACATGAAGCTCACCACTGTAATTGTCCAGGGTGAATGTCGATATAGCGGCCTTATCTTTAGTAGGATTGAATAAATATTCGTCTAAAAATTTGTAATTTTTATCTAACAGCACATGCTTAACAATGTAGTGTTCATAATTTTTCATTTCGTGAGCAGTAACCACTCTAACAACAACTTTACCTTCTTTTTTTTCTATCGCTACACTGGGCAAATGTCCTGCAACTTTCTCACTCCAACGCCCTGGAGACCATTGCGTATAATAGATGTCGCTAACAACAGCCTGTTTGGGCTTTTCTGCCAATGCCATTGATGGCGCGACAATACCTGCGCCAACACCGACGGCACTGAATCTAATGAAATCACGACGTTCCACACTACTCTCCCTACTGTTTAATGATAAAACCCAGACCATTGTACAAAGCAATCTATCACGACAGGCCTTAAAATTGCGCCAATATTATGTTGAAATTATTGGAGGTTCGACAACAAAAGTCAATCAAAGAAAGCCGAGCAGTTAAATGGCATCGATAATAATATAAGCGTAAGTTATTCGTCACTGGCGCCCTGATAAGCATTTTTCCCAGTTTTTACCGACTTAAACCATTCTCTGACATTTTTTAATCCTTGCATCACTGGCGCGGAACCACCCATTGCCACAGAATCAACCCAACAATACCAGGCAGAAACACCACTCGGCGGATTGCCTTGCGTTAAACCCAGTACCGGATCAATAGCCGCCCATTTCCAAGTCCCAACAGCAGTGCCAATAATCTCCAGCCAGGTTGTAATAAAGAAAGCCGACAGATAGACCAAGGGAGATTTGCCTTTAAACAGGTAGATCAAAAACACGCAAAACAGCAATGCACCAACGGCATCGCCCTGCCCTAACCCACTGATTCCCCAAAGCGACCATAATCCGCAGGTTACAACGACAAATGCGGCAATCTCCCTGGCATATTTTTGAAAAAATCCTGAACGTGCCAAGGCAACAGCAGTTAAGTAAACCATACCGTGACCCGGAGGCACATAAGCAGGCACATTATGGTACCGGTAAGTATAACCGCCCATGAACGGAGAGGCGAAGTGTTCGCCAATGGTCGCAAAACAAACCGCAATGGCTACTTGCACCCTGATTTCTTTAGATTCCCCCAGCAAAAAAGACAGCAAGAATATCCAGGCACATACCCCTAAAACTTTCTGCTCTGCCAAAGTCGCATCGGCATCATTCACCAGCGCAAAGGCAACGCAAAAAAATGTTATTGCCGCAATAACATAATCTCTTTTCTTGTGAGTACAGCCAGCATCAGAACTGGGGAAATGACTTAACACTAATCAACCTCGTATAACCTTATTTTCACTCAATACACTATTGGCCTAATTAAACAGGAATGTTATTACCGCATAGCGTCCGAATTTACCGGCCAGAATGGTAAAAAATGCCGGCAATATTGGCAATCCTAACCAACCACCTGCAAAACAAAAACCATCACCGACGACAGGCAGCCATGAAAAAAGCAGTATCCAAACACCTCTTTTTTTGACTGTCAGGAGCGCTTGCTGCTTTTTTTCAGATAACTGGCTGGCAATGGGCATTTTTTGAGCCACCATCCAGCCTAATCCCCATGTAGTCATGGCACCCAAGGTATTGGCTAGTGTTGCAACACTCAATAACTGCCAGTCCTGATAACCTCCCTGACTGACCATATACGCCAAAACAGCCTCAGAACCGCCCGGCGCAATGGTTGCCGATATAAAGGCACTCGCAAAAAGCGCCCACAAGCCTGTCGATATTTCCAGCATTATTTCTCTCAAAAAAAAACCTGCGTCCTATCAGGAAACGCAGGGTTTTTTCATGTTAAACCACTTACTTTTTTTCTGTCAGCAGCTTATTTTTTTTTGATAACACCCAACTCATTAAGCCAGAAATCAGGTCCATCGTAAATTCCACACCCGCTCGTAACTTATCAAAGCTATAAGCCACCGCTTCAGAAGCACTCATCCCTTTAAATTTTTTCGCCAAGAACGGCGCGACAAGCAACCCTAGCGCTATACCAATTACTGTAACACCGGAAAAAACTGAGTCTTCCTGAGTGGCGGCAGCTGTTGCGCCTGCTTTTTTCGCAGCCGCAGTTGCAAGGGCCGTCTCTTCAAGCTGTTTGACCTCAGCCGCTGCCACCTTGAGGGCTGCTGCAATTTCTGTCAAGTCACCCGTATAATCATCCGCCACTGCGTTAGCGGTTACCCCTGGAATGCTGGGTAAATCACCATCACCTTTACCCACCTTGAGCTGGGCTTTCATGCCTTTTTCCATGTGCTGGGCAATATCGCAATGCACTAAATAGGTTTTATCACCAGGCGGTAAAATCAAGGTTCCGGAAATTTTGGCAGGCCCCGAAACTTCAAGATGAAACATGCCCTTCGGGTATAAATACTTGGGCAACCCGTGCATCATCCATTGATGCCTTATTTTGTCCTCGTTGATAAAATGGACAGTCAATTTGGTACACGGCTCAAACTGAAATTCCTGAGTGTCGAATGCAAACATTCTGCCCGGAAATTTTTCCGCATATTTATGGCCCGCATGAACTGTAACCTCCCGCTCTTCAGAGATGCTATCGCAACCGCCCGGCAAGGTCTTGGTATTTTGCCCCATCACCATACCACCCGCCATATCCATTAAATGGCCATCTCCGTGATCCATGAGCATACTTGTGTGATCTTCAATTTCTACCGCCGCTGCTGCCGACGCGAAAAAAAAACCAACCAGCACACCCGCCGACACTAACTTCACCATGATTCGTTTCCTCTTTGTTTAAAAAGTGCTATCAGTGTCACACAGCAACTGAAAAAAGCACACGAGATAGCACTCTCATAACCAAATTTATCAGACTTTAGTTTTACTCAACTTGCAATCTTGGCAAGAATTTCATCCACTTTGCGTTTAAATCCTGCATGAGACAAGTAAGCCATATACAGGCCACCAAACAGGAATAATGCGTATATTACATAAGTAGTCGTAGCGGTAGCTTTACCACTGCCGGCGCTAAAACTCATGTGGGCATCCAGTCTTTCGCCTTTGTCAGGAACCAAGGTGATATGTATCAGATATTTGCCCGCTTCTGAAACACCGTTTGGTAAATTCAGCTCAACTGTTCCTTTCTTGTGTTTTGCACCCGGCAAAAAGAATACACGCTTGCCTTCGGGTTCTTTAGTTACTTCAAATTCGACAGTATTGTCTCTGTATCTGTTATCTTGGTAATCGAAAACCAACAGAATTTTTTCATTCAGGTTAGGAAGACTGGCACAAAACTCCTCTGCAGGAAACGATTGGGGTTGGTAAGCGGTGTAATGCAACCAATGGTCTTTTTCCAATTCAAACTTACACTGGTCGGTATCGGTACCGGCTGCACCACCGTGGGCCCATAATGAGGCGGAAAACAACAACGCTAACAGCCCCCCAAAAATTTTTGTTATCTTATTTGATTTGATCATAATCATGCCTTCAGATTCTCTATTTTTATAATTTCGACGTTTATTTACATGTCTTCAAGCTATCAGCCCCAAAATATCCGCCCTTCGCCATTAAGTAACAGCAGAGGGCACTCTAGCACATCAGTCCAGACAAATAAAGGACAGCAAACTACGTTTATCGTTCAATATGTATCAAACGTTTTGTTCTGGCATATTCTATTGATATCCTAGCCCAGTTTTCGTAGACTTAAGCTTACATACACCCAACGGGAGCCCGTACCCATGTCATCTTTGACAGCATCAAAAGCCTGGATAGCATTACAAGAGCATTATAATCAAATACAAGACCATACACTGCGTGTAGCCTTTGCCAACGACCCTGAGCGCCACAACAAGTTCTCGTTGCACTTGAACGATATTCTTTTCGATTATTCCAAGAACAGGATAAACGACCAGACTATGCCCTTGCTCATTGACCTTGCCAATTACGCAGGCCTGCCCGCTAAAATTGAAGCGATGTTCAACGGTGAGCCCATTAATACCACAGAAAAAAGGGCGGTTTTACATACCGCCTTACGCAACCGGGACAACCATCCGGTTTATGTCGATGGCATCGATGTCATGCCCAAAGTCAATGAAGTCTTGGCAAAAATGTGTACCTTCTGCGCGGTTGTGCGCTCAGGCGAATGGAAAGGTTATACCGGGAAACGCATTACGGATGTTGTCAATATTGGTATCGGAGGCTCCGGCCTAGGCCCCAAGATGGTATCTATGGCGCTTACGCCTTACGGTTCGGACGCCTTACAGGTTCACTACGTTTCCAACGTCGACCAAACCAATATTGTTGAGGTACTAAAACCGCTGTCACCGGAAACCACGCTGTTTATTGTCGCTTCCAAACTTTTTTCTACGCAAGAAACCATGATTAACGCTAATTCAGCCAAAAACTGGTTTATGGAAAGCGCCAAAGATACCAATGCCATTGCCAAGCATTTCGTCGCAATCTCCACCCATGCCGAAAATGTTGCAAAATTTGGCATCGACACTGAAAACATGTTCGAATTCTGGGATTGGGTTGGCGGGCGTTACTCACTTTGGTCGGCAGTAGGTTTATCGATTGCTTTGTACATCGGCATGGATAATTTTGAAAACCTGTTGCAAGGTGCTTACGAAGCCGATCTGCATTTCCGTAATACGCCATTGGAGAAAAACATTCCGGTTATCATGGGGCTGTTAGGTG
>SBAV01000133.1 GCA_005239965.1 Methylobacter tundripaludum | reverse complement strand
GCCCCCCTCCCTGCACAAGTGCTGCAAGAATTTTCGATCCCACTGAAAGACCTGCAATGCCAACGCGCAAATCGCCGGCTTTTATGAAACCCGCGAATTCGGCAAGGCCATGCGTGAAATCATGCTGCTGGCTGATAAGGCCAATCAGTATATCGATGAGAAAAAGCCCTGGTTGATAGCGAAAGAAGAGGGCAGGGATGCCGAATTGCAAGATGTCTGCACGATGGGCATTAATTTGTTCCGCTTGCTGATGCTGTATTTGAAACCGGTCACGCCAAAATTGGCTGCCGGTGCCGAGCAGTTTTTGAACACAAGTTTGCATGGCTGGATATCGGATGTGCAGCCGTTGTTAAGCCATACCCTCAATGACTTCACGCCGTTGATGACGCGTGTTGATCTCGACAAGATTAGCGCCATCATTGAGGCTTCCAAGGAAAATCTGGAAAAAACAGTGGATAACGTCAGCACCAAAAAAGAACAGCTGTTTGAGCCGATAGCACCCACCATAGACTTTAACGACTTTGCCAAACTGGATTTGCGTATTGCCAAGATCATTAAGGCCGGTTACGTGGAAGGTTCCGACAAGCTCTTGCAACTGACGGTCGATATTGGTGATGAAACGCGCAATATTTTTTCGGGTATCCGTTTGGCTTACAATCCGGCCGATTTGGAAGGCAAATTGACCTTGGTGATCGCTAATTTGGCACCGAGAAAAATGCGTTTTGGCACCTCAGAAGGCATGGTGTTAGCGGCAGGGCCAGGTGAGAAGGATATTTGGTTGTTAAGCCCTGATGACGGGGCTGTTGCGGGGCTACGGGTTAACTGACACTGTGGGTTTCCATACCTCGATATCATTGACATTCGCATAGAGACGCAGCAATTGCGTCTCTATCATCCAGCCAATCTTAATGCCAACAGCACTCCTGTTTGCACTTTATTGCATTAAGTCTTTTGCTTCTTTTGTCTTTTTAAGGATGCTTTTGCTGATGGCGGCGATGAAATCTTCCGGGTTTTCATAATCTTGTTGCTGGACAAATTCAACCACCGATTTCACCAGCTTTTTGGTTTCAGCGATTTCAACATGAGAGCGTCCACAGCCTTGGCAATGTGTGCCTTCTGTTGTGCATTGATCGATGCAGGGGCTAAATTTCATAGTGATTCCTTAAAGGCAAATTATTTGAATTAAATTGTTTATTGTAACCGGAAGCAGTTTGCAGAAACTATTCAAATGTTAAAGATGGTTTTGTCAGGCGTATTAGGCCGGTATTTTCCTGTACATGACAAGTAGCCCAAATGCGTTGCTGCAGACGGTCAATCGGGCATTACGTTGTTGTTCCCCACACATGGGCAGTACATCGAACTTATTGGGATGGATGATCCTGTCTCCGATAAGCGCGACAATCTTACGTCCTTACTGAACATAGTAAACAATTATGAAAAATCAATTAATAATTTACAAAACAATTTATTTTTTCATTTTGTTTAATATTGTCTTTACATAATTTACAAACTATGTCTAAATTTAACGCATAGATTCGCCAAATTGCTTTTTCGGTGCCGTAACGAAATTGCCGTTCTTGATCATTAACTTACCCAACCTGAAACTGTTTATGCGCCACCTCACCGTTTTGCTTCCCCCTATTTCAAAGGAGTGAAATAAATGAATGCCTTTAAGCTGTTAAAATTGCCCCTGGGATTATTGCTACTGGCTAGCGGACTGTTGATGGGAAAAGCTATAGCCTGCACCATACCAACCAACAGATTTTGCGTAGATTATTTCAAGGGAAAAACCCTGGCCGCTCCCGTGCTTTTCACTACAGCCACCAGCACCATCAAATACAACTGGCAAAGTGGCAGTCCTAACCTCGCTGTACCTGTTGATAATTTTTCAGGCCGCTGGCAAGGCAAATACAATTTTGTCAAGGGGCAATATATTTTTCGTGTGTTAGCCGATGACGGTGTGCGCCTTAAAGTGGATGGGCAAGTGAAAATTGATGGCTGGAAAGACCAGACGCCCACCGAATACCGCACCACTATCCCTTTAACCGCTGGTAGTCACCTGATTGAAGTTGAATATTACGACGGCTATAGCGGTGCCAAACTGGAGGCGGACTGGGAACCGGTGCGCACTTGCGATACGCCCCGGAGTAAATTTTGCGTAGCCTATTTTGACAACCGTAACCTGACCGGCAATCCGCGCCTGCTGGCGTCTGAAGCCACTATTGATCACAGTTGGGGTACGGGCAGTCCAGCAGCAGTAGTTCCTGTAGATAATTTTTCAGGTCGCTGGCAAGGTGACTTTGATTTTGCCCCCGGTACCTACGCATTTAATGTCACGGTTGATGACGGCGTGCGCGTACTGATCGATGGCCAGCCAATTATTGATGCCTGGATTAATCAGGCCGTAACCAGCTATGAGGCCATTCGCTGGCTGACAAGCCGCCATCGCGTTACGGTTGAATACTTCGACTCGTATGGTGGTGCTGTATTAAAAGCCGGCTGGCAACTGGTTTCCAACAGCAACGCTTATGCCCCTATCGGCAGCAATGCGAAATCTCCGATTGGCTCCAACTTGGGGGCCTGGCGAGATTGGGGCACCGAACAGCCGTTTATCGATTTGTTCAAGACTTCACGCAGCTGGATCACGCAAGCGCCGGGTGTCTGGG
>SBAV01000024.1 GCA_005239965.1 Methylobacter tundripaludum | reverse complement strand
CGCTACGAAAAATTAAGGCGCTATGAAAATCTAAAAATGATGACCGTAATGGATGCTTTTTATCAGGTTTTTAGCAACAAAATCCTGCCTGTGAAGATATTGCGAAATTTGGGGCTTGGTTTGGCGGAGCGAATTTTACCGGCTAAAAATAAAATTATGCGCAATGCAATGGGCTTGGAGGGCAATTTGCCCAAATTGGCGCGTGGTGAGACTATCCTTTAAAAATAGAGACGCAAAATTTTGCGTCTCTATTTTTCGAAAATGTTTAATTTTTTAATTTTCATTCCTAAATCAATTTTTAAATCAGTGAGATGAACAATGAGCAATGTTTTTAGTTTTACCGGTACCGTAGGCAAGGATGCGGAAGTTAGATACACACCGGCAGGTTTAGCGGTACTGAGCGTGAACGTAGCCAACAACATAGGTTTTGGCGATAAGCAGCAAACCTTATGGATTAGAGTTGCTTTGTTTGGCAAACGTGCGGAAGGGCAACTGGCCACGTATTTAAAAAAAGGCCAACAGGTGTTCGTATCCGGTGAACTGAGCCAAAATGAGTATAAAGCCAATGACGGCAGCACCAGAACCAGCCTAGAACTTAACGCCAATATCATTGATTTGGTCGGCAAACGCAATGAATCTGGGCAAGGGCCACAGGCGTACCCAGCCCAGGCCACACATACATCTGCGCAAGCACCCGTTCAAAGTCACGATAATTTTGATGCACCATACGACGATGATATTCCATTCTAGAGGATACCTTAATAAAATAATGTAAATAATGAATTTAAGCCCATATTTTAATGGGCTTTTTTATTTTTAACTGGATTTTTTTTGTAAAGTTTGTATGTGGCATTTATTGGTTATGTGATACCATGTTTTTTATGTAAAATATATGAGTGCATCTACCAAATGAGCGTTATTAAGACATTTGTCATGAAATCAGGAGAAAGGTATTGCTTATTAGTGGATGATCTTTCAGGCGTGCCATTATTCTACCCCAGCCTGTTTATTACCACTCAGTCACGTAATAGATCGTTGTCTTATTCAGCGATGGAATCAACTTTAAGCGGAATTTCTGTTTTGTTGAAATACATGGAGGAACGGGGAGAAAAGATTGAAGATCGATTTCAGAAAGGTGATTTATTTAAAGAGCATGAGCTTGATGCACTTAGAGAT
Organism: Methylobacter tundripaludum; assembly: GCA_005239965.1. Taxonomy (GTDB): domain Bacteria; phylum Pseudomonadota; class Gammaproteobacteria; order Methylococcales; family Methylomonadaceae; genus Crenothrix. Next base: position 5,174 of record SBAV01000024.1, on the reverse strand, counting down.
TTTTGCCAGATCAAATTTCGCGTCCAAATGCCTAAACAAGGCAGTAACAGAATATTTACTCTTTCAGAGTTACGGAATATTGATGACAAGGTTAGTTCTCAAACGGAATACGTAAGGCTAACTGTTATTGCTCAATACACAAAGTGGTTAGCGGAACTACTTATTGGTAGTAATAAGGATAAGTTAACTATACTTCAAATCGGTAAGATGGAGAAAGGACTCAAAGCTAGGAGACCTGTAAAAAAGAATCGTAATACGGATCGTGATGAGAAAGGTTTGGATAAAGAGCAAATTGCTTTGGTTTTTGAACTGTTTAGGCCCGACTCAGAACTTAATCCATTTACTGATGAATCAGTCAGAGTTAGAAATCGGCTGATATTTTTGTTGCTTTATCACCTTGGCTTACGAGGTGGAGAGCTTTTAAATATTAGGATTCGTGATATCGACTTTGGTAGAAATCAGTTAGTTGTTGTCAGGAGAGCCGATGAAAAAGATGACCCTAGAGCCAATCAGCCTCTGGTAAAAACATTGGATCGTCGTATCCCAATGAAAGATACATTGGTCAAAGAAATTCATCACTATATTATTAGTGGCAGGAAGCGTATTCCTAATTCAACAAAAAATGATTTTTTGTTTGTCACACACAAGTCTGGCCTAACGCAAGGCCAACCCCTTTCAAAGTCAGGTTATAAAAAAATAATTGAGGTTGTTCGAACAGCATCACCCTCATTATTTAATCTCACGGGCCACCAATTACGTCATTCATGGAACGAAGCCTTTTCCAATCAAATGGATGTAATGAATGAGCCTCCAAGCCAGGAACAGCAAGAAAAAATGAGGTCATATTTAATGGGTTGGAAGGAGGGGTCTGGAACGGCAATTCACTATAACAAGCGTTTTGTGAGAAAGAAGGCGAATGAAGCTGCGATGAAGCTACAAGAAGGAATGATTCGATTGCCTGAAGGAGTGGCTGATGGAAAATAATGCTAAAAACCAGGTTACCATTGCAAAAGAGCAAATTTTATCTAAGGCAGGATATTTGTTTTGTCCAGGTGATGATTATTGGCGACTAGACAAAAACGTTAAAATTCCTGTAGGTTCAGTTCGTTGTTTATTAGAGGATTCAATAGCAAGGAGCTACATTAAAACACTAGCTTATTATGCATGCAATCTGTCAGCTTCACATGCAAAAAATATTAATGAACGTTTCTTGCATATGCTTAAGAGTACGCGAGCCTCAATTATTACTGATAGTTTATTAATTAGCTACAACTCTACACTTAATAAAAATACAGAATGGTATTTAGCCACAATTCGCGGCTTTCTTGGAAAATGGCATGACCTTGGATATGAAGGGATATCTGATGATGTTATCGATTTACTCGATAGCTGGATAATTAAAGGAAATATCAAAGGAGATGTAATAAAGAGGCTTGACCCTGTAAGCGGCCCTCTTAGTGATATTGAGCTTCAAGCATTTAACGAGGGTGCGATACAGGCCTACGAAAGAGACGCAATTTCGTTAACAGATTTGGCATTAAGCTTGGCAATTAGTAACACTGGTCGAAGACCCATTCAAATATCACATTTAAGGTTAAAAGATGTCCTTCAAGGTTCAAATATAAAAGGGGAATCAACCTATTTGCTGAATATGCCTAGAGCAAAGCAGCGAGCTACGGACTTTCGTGGACAATTTAAACAGTTTGCCATTACACATGAGCTTTGGGTGATTTTAAATGCGCAAGCTCTATATGCAGTTCAGTCCGTCGAGAAAGCGATTGGTTTTGGATTGCAGGAAATGGATAGATTGGAATTACCCTTATTTCCTGATCTGAACGAGTTTTCAAAAATTAACTCGGCCCAGCAGCTAAGAGATTTGCTGAAGATTGATTTATTGCACATTAAGTCAAGTAAGGTTTCAGCTACATGCAGGCGCATCGCTGATAAAACGGGAATACATTCTGAGCGCACTGGGGAATTACTGAATATTTCATCTGTTAGGTTTCGCTATACCACTGGCGCCAGGGCTGCAAGGGAAGGTTTCGGGGAAATGGTTATAGCTGAATTACTCGATCATTCAGACACTCAAAATGCTGGGGTGTATATCAAAAACATTCCTGAGCATGTTGAGAAGTTGGATCAAGCTGTCGGACATTACCTTGCCCCTTATGCACAAGCTTTTGCTGGGATACTCGTTGATTCTGAATCAGACGCTAAGCGGGGTAATGACCTCAGCAGCCGGATTAAAGCAGAGGGTGAGGGTATAGGAACTTGCGGCAGCTATGGGTTTTGTGGGGCAAATGTTCCCATTCCCTGTTACACCTGTATGCACTTCCAGCCATGATTGGATGGCCCACATGAAATTGTCTACGATGAATTAATCACAGAACGGGAAAGGCTGTTTGAACTTACGGGTGACCAACAAATAGCCGCCGTCAATGACCGTAGCATTATTGCCGTTGCAGATGTGATTCAGCGATGTGCCATGCGTACGGAAGAATTAGAAAATGGCTGAAATATTTCATTTTAAACCAAAATCGGAAATGGATGCCGAACGCAATATGCTTGAATTCATCTACAAATGCAAAACTGAACTTACGGTTTTTGGTAATGAATTGGATTGGGACTCTTGGAGGTGGCCAAAAGCTGGAAACTTTACCAAATCTGGCGCAAAATCAAGTACTACAGATGAAGCCGACAAGCTGGATGATGATTTTATTGATTTTGCTAAAGCCTATTTTCGGTATCAGCAAGGACATAAGCCAACCGGTGCTAAAAATGAGCTAAAAGCCCTTCGAACAATTGAAGCAGCCTTGCTTCAAAGTAACGTTCCTGCAAGCATTCATAACCTTTCTATATCTATTTTAGATAACGCTTCACAACTCATGAGGGATAGCTATTTAAGAGGCTCTGATTATCATGGCGGCAGGGAACTGGAACGACTTGCCAAGTTTGCGACTTCAAAAAAATTGATTGCTACGGACTTGAGTGGATGGAGAAACCCCATATCACGTAAAACGGATACGATTCAAACTGGACAAAAGGCTAAAGAACGGCGAGATAAGAAGTTGCCTTCTGAGGAAGCATTAACTGCACTGGCCGAAATCTTTGCTGCTAATCCATCAGAACCCAAAGACATTTTTACTTCGTGTGTATTCGCCATGCTAATGTGCGCTCCCTCTCGTATTACAGAGGTGCTGGAACTGCCGGTAGACTGCGAGATAGAAGAAATTGATTCCAAAGGCGTATCACGCTATGGATGGCGTTTTTACGCAGGAAAGGGATTTGGTGCGGATATAAAATGGATTCCATCAGAAATGGTAAGTGTTGCTAAGGAAGCCATAAGGCGAATTACTCGATTAACTGAAGAATCCAGAAACCTTGCAAAATGGATTGAAACAAATCCTGACAAATTCTATCGGCATATACAATGTCCTAATGTCCCTGATGACCACCCATTAAATGTAGAACAAGCCTGTGAGGCTTTGGGATTTTCTATTGACAAAAAATTTTCCCCAAGGGATTCTTTGAAATTCATGGAACTCCCCTATTGTGATGGTGAGAATACCCTTGATAGCTGTTGGCAATATGCCATATCCAGGCAGCCAAAAGATTTTCCCTGGTTTAACCGAGAAAAAAAAATTAAATACAGTAATGCGTTGTTCTGTATGCAAAGAAATTTAATTGGTACTGAACGTGGCGTTAGTCCAGTGATTCTTTGGATGCCTACCAATAATGTTTTTAATAACGACCTATCCCCTAGAGAAAGTCTAGCAAGCAATGCCCATCAGAGTATTTTTGATAGACATGGTTATCTTGCCGCAGATGGAAAAAAAATTAAGCTAACATCACATCAAGCGCGGCATTTGCTTAATACGTTTGCCCAACGTGGCGGTTTATCTCAGCTCGAAATAGCCAAGTGGTCTGGACGGGCTGATTTAAAACAGAACCGTACTTATAATCATATGAGTGAGTATGAGATGGTAGCCAAAGCTGAGGCGCTGGATACCTCGTTAACGCTGTTTGGCCCGTCAGGTGAAATCGACAAATATTTACCCATCACTATTCAGGAATTTAATACCCTGGAAAAAGGTGCGGTTCATGTGACGGAATTTGGCGTGTGTGTTCATGATTACACCATGACGCCCTGTGAAAAATTTAGGGATTGTCTAAATTGCCATGAGCAGGTCTGCATAAAGGGCGATTCTGAAAAACTGATAAGAATCAAAGCACGGCTAGCCAAGGTTGAGCAACAATTTCATGCAGCAGAAAATGCTATTACTGAAGGATCAGCAGGAGCAGATCGATGGTACGAATATCATAAAAATACTTTGGATCGATTGCTGGAATTAGTTTTGATTCTGGAAAATCCAGGTTTAGAGGATGGTGCCCAGATTAAATTGCGTAACGACAAATCATTCAGTCCGCTACGCAGAGCCATTGAGTTTAAACTTTCAAAGAATGAGTTTGAAGATACTAAACAAGCAAAGCTTTTGGATGATATGGCTAAACTGTTGGGGGGTGGGCTTGGCTAAACACTTAACACGAACTGATGTAGAGGCTATTCTTAGTATTATCTATGCCTGGAAGGATGAAAAATTAACTTGGGAGAGTATATGTGAAGCCGCTGAACCAGTAATTGGAAAAAATCCGACTCGGCAATCTCTAAATGGGAATAAGCTTATTAAGGAAGCGTACAGCTCAAAGAAGGCGACCCTTAAATTACATGGTCCATCTACCCCCAAACCGAGTAGTCAAACTATTGCTGGGGAGCGCATTGCACGGCAACAAAGTGAAATTGAAAGTCTTAAGCGTAAAAATTCACTATTATTAGAACAGTTTGTTATCTGGCAATACAATGCCTATAAATATGGGATGAAGGAACATCAATTGAATGAGCCTCTGCCAAGGATTGATCGTGAAAGGACAGAATAACTATATGGAAATAGAAATAGAACGAATCTAATGACACAACAGCCTGCTGAAACAGCTTCGCGAAATACTTCATGGTATGTCCCCCAAAAACTCATCATCAACTGATGGCCGTGAGCAATAGCAATGAATATTTCAATTAACAGATACAGCATTTTCATTTTAAATCAGTTACTAAGTTATATTGAACTTGCACCTGGACAATTTGCCCAATTATCTATTGGTCAACAAATATTTGGAGG
>SBAV01000031.1 GCA_005239965.1 Methylobacter tundripaludum | reverse complement strand
GCTGGAAATTTCTGTTTTACCGTAAAAAAATTGTCGCTGAATTTCAAGATTTGTTAAAAAGGGCATAGGTTAAAGGTTAAAGGTTAAAAGGATGGTGCGGATTTCACTGATGGCAACAAACAATTCAATTTATTTTTAATTTACTGGTCTGTGATTACGATACGGCAGTTAATTTTTTTGAACCCTGAACCCTGAACCCTGAACCCTGAACTCCATGCACCAAAAACCCTTTAAAATCCACAGCCGTTTTAAACCTGCGGGTAATCAACCGGAAGCCATTAAGCAATTGGTTGAAGGTTTAAATGACGGTGAAGTCCACCAAACCTTACTGGGCGTAACCGGCTCCGGTAAAACTTTCACCATCGCCAATGTCATCAATGAAGTACAACGTCCGGCCATGATTATGGCCCCCAATAAAACCCTGGCGGCACAACTGTACGGGGAAATGAAGGAGTTTTTCCCGGAAAACAGCGTCGAATATTTTGTCTCCTATTACGATTATTACCAGCCGGAAGCGTACGTACCTGCGTCCGACACCTTTATCGACAAAGATGCCTCGCTCAATGAACACATTGAGCAAATGCGCCTGTCAGCCACCAAAGCATTGATCGAACGCCGCGACACCATTGTGGTGGCCACGGTTTCCGCCATTTATGGCTTGGGTGAGCCGGAATCGTATTTTCAAATGGTTTTGCACCTGGTCAAAGGCGATATGATCAACCAGCGCGACATCCTGCGCCGTCTTGCCGAAATGCAATACACCCGTAACGACTTGGAACTGCGTCGTGGTACCTACCGCGTCCGAGGTGAAACCATTGATGTTTTCCCCGCTGAATCCGATCAGGAAGCCTTGCGGATTGAATTGTTTGATGATGAAGTCGAGCGCCTGTCGCTGTTTGACCCCTTGACCGGGGAAATTTTGCACCGCTTGGCACGTTTCACGGTTTACCCTAAAAGCCATTACGTTACCCCCCGTGAACAGTTGTTGGCGGCGGTTGATACCATAAAGGTGGAACTCAAGGAACGCTTGCAACACTTGTACTCACTCAATAAGCTGGTCGAAGCGCAGCGCCTGGAACAACGTACGCTCTATGATATAGAAATGATAATGGAAGTGGGCTATTGTTCAGGCATTGAAAACTATTCCCGTTATCTGTCGGGCAGGCAAGCAGGCGAATCCCCGCCGACCATGTTTGATTATTTAGGCAGCGATGCAGTGCTGATTATTGATGAAAGCCACGTCACCGTGCCCCAAATCGGCGCCATGTACAAAGGTGACCGCTCCCGCAAGGAGACACTGGTTGAATACGGTTTCAGATTGCCATCAGCATTGGACAACCGCCCGTTAATGTTCGATGAGTTCGAGAACAAGTCGCCGCAGCGCATTTACGTATCGGCAACGCCAGGCACTTACGAAAAAGAACATTCCGGCGTCTTTGTCGAACAGGTAGTCAGGCCAACAGGCTTGCTGGATCCAGTGGTGGAAGTGCGTCCCGCCAGTAATCAAGTGGATGATTTATTGTCGGAAATTAACCTGCGTGTTGGTGCCAATGAGCGGGTGTTAGTCACTACGTTGACCAAAAAAATGTCGGAAGATTTAACCGAATACCTGTCTGAAAACGGCGTGCGGGTGCGTTACCTGCATTCCGATGTGGAAACGGTAGAGCGGGTGGAAATCATCCGCGATTTGCGCTTGGGGCAGTTCGATGTGTTGGTCGGCATCAATTTACTGCGTGAAGGCCTGGATATACCGGAAGTGTCCTTGGTGGCAATACTCGATGCCGACAAGGAAGGTTTTTTGCGTTCCGTGGTGTCGCTGGTGCAAACCATAGGCCGTGCCGCGCGAAATGTTAACGGCAAGGCGATCTTATACGGTGACCGCATCACCAAGTCCATGCAGCAGGCGATTGATGAAACCGAGCGCCGCCGCGAAAAGCAGCAACAATTTAATATCGAACATAATATTAGCCCAACGACAATTTACAAATCAGTCACCGATATTATGCAAGTCTCGATCCCAGGTTCAGGGGCTTCGCCGCAGAGTAAAGCACAGGATAAAGTTGCCGAATTATCGGCCAGCTATCAGGCCATGACACCTAAGCAACTGAGCAAACAGCTCAAACAGTTGGAAAACGCCATGTACCAGTACGCCAAAAATCTTGAATTTGAACAAGCAGCCAAAACCCGTGATGAAATTAAGCTGTTACGTGAGCAAATGCTTACTTAAATGTGTTGAGTGAATACCTGTAGTGTTGTACCTTAATCCACCGCTTTTCCTTAACAAACATCCGCTCGAATCTCTAATCATAGAAAACATCGCATGATGCACGCTCCAACCCAACAAATATTTCTTAGCCACAGCCAAACCGACTGGGAAGCCGCAACGATTTTACGCACAGAGCTGGAAAAAGCCGGCATGCCTGTGTTTCGAAAAAAAGATACGGCGCACTTGCATGATGGTTGGTTATACAGCCTACAAGACAAACTAAAAAACTGCTCTGTGTTTATCATGCTGATGGGACGGGAGGGTGTGCAACAATGGAGCAACGTCGAAATGCAGCTTGCCTTATCGCGCAACCTGCTGCCGCGTGACGACGCCAAGTGGTTGCCGATTTATTTGCTGTTATTGCCGGACGCCGATCCTAAAAAAGTTCCACCATTGCTCAGTCACTTTCAATCGCTACGCTGGCAGATTGATAGCGCCGTGCCCAAATTACTGCTCACTGCCTTACAGTCACGCACGGAACTGTTCTCTACGGACAAGCCGATTGACGCTTGCCCGTACATGGGGCTTAACACTTTTCAGCGTGAACATGCGCCGCTATTTTTTGGCCGCCGCAAGGAAACCCTGGAGATCATTCGCTTTTTTGGCACGCAGTCACAAGTTCACCCTGATCATATCCGCCGCGAAGATGACCAGTTCTGTCGATGGATACAGATTGAAGGCAACAGCGTTAGCGGCAAGTCCTCGTTAATCAACGCCGGTTTAATTCCGCTGATTGAACAAGGCGCATTGTGGCCACGTACCGGTTTTAAAACCTGGAAAATTCTGGGCCCTATGGTGCCCAGTGAAAATCCTTTGCAGCAATTGGCGGAATTGCTCGAATGCGCCCTGGTTAAAGATCCGGACGAACGTGATTTCAACAGAAGTTACAAACAACTGTTGCCCGACGATACGGTACTGAATAAACGCCTGAATGCGGTCAAAGATCCCGATGTCGGTTTTGTGCTGATTGTCGATCAGTTCGAAGAGCTGTTTACGCTGTCCAATAAAAACGAGCAACGCCGATTTGATGCCCAATTGGCTAATGCCTTGTTAGAAAATGACAGCCGGTTTTTCCTGACGACATCGGTAGCCACCGGTTTCCTGGAAGGCTTCGAACACCTGCTGTATCTTTCCGAATGGTACAACACGCGCTGCAAACGTTATGCGCTGCCCACCGTATCGCAAACCGCCCTGCGTGAGATTATCGAACGCCCTGCAAGCCTGGCAGGATTAGATGCCAAAGACATCGTACCGGACATTTTAGCCGATGCCCAAAATGAAGTCGGAGTTTTACCCCTCGTTGAAAATGCCCTGCATTATTTGTGGGCGCACCGTCATGATAAACGCCTGAGCGCCGCCTTGTACAAACAAAAAGGCGGCATTGCCGGCTTGCTGGAAACAGAGGCCGATGACTTACTGGCACGTTTGGAACAAGAAATACCCGACAGTAAAGCCGATGCCCTGAAACTGCTCCTGGCACTGACGCGTATCAGTCCAGATGGCCGCCACACCCGCCAACGCATTGCCCTGGATGAAGCCAGGCGCATCGCCGGCCAAAATGATGCGCAACGTGGCCAAAAAATTATTGATTTCTTATCCGGCAAATCGGATGGCAGTCAAGGCGCTCAAAAAAGTAAAGGCGGCCTACGCCTGCTGACCATACTGGGCGACAGCGCATCTTCGGGCAGTTATCAAATGCCGCTATATAAGCAACAATTTGTCGACCTGCTTTATGAGCCGTTGATCCGTGCCCGTGGCGAGGATGAGGACACCGGCCAACTGGTGGGCTATTGGCAGACGCTTTATGACTACATCGGCAACAGTAGCCAAATCAATAACCATCAACATCAGCTGTCACAACGCGCCAAAGCCTGGGAACACAGCCGGGGTTTTTGGCGGTGGTGGCATCTGGCGGGTTGGTCAGATTTACTGGCCTATCGCAAGCTGGGGATCAGCCGTGCGTCCACCGAGGGCCGTTTTATACACTGGAGCAAAGTCGCCCTGGGGGTAAAAACAGCACTACAGGCGCTGGTGCTGGCCTTTGTGGGACAATCCTTTTACTGGACGGTAAAGCACAATTTACCGCTCAATTACATGCTGATGCAGCAACGCTTTCGCCTGATTGATGCCGGTTTCCTACCGGAACCCTTACCTGAAATGGTGGCAATTGAACCCGATGAAATTTCAGCGGCCATCGAACCTGACATCACGTTTCTCGCTGATGGCGAACCGGTTGTACAAGAACCCAAGTTTGCCACACCTGGTACGGAAATCGGCTTGGCAAAACGCTTTTATCTCAGCAAATATGAAATCACGTACCAACAATACGATTATTACGTCTGGAATCAGGACAGCAAAGCCGAATACCCGGCTACTGCCAAGGGTGGCCGTAATCAACATCCGGTCGTCAATGTGTCCTGGTATGATGCCAATGCCTATTTGACTTGGCTTAGCGACAGAACCCACAAACATTACCGTTTACCCACAGAAGCCGAATGGCAGTATTCGGATCGCGCCAAGACCAGCACCGATTACTGGTGGGGTGATGGTATCGGCAAGAACAAGGCCAATTGTACCGACTGCGGCAGTGCATGGGACGGCCAGCAATCAGCTCCCGTCGGCAGTTTTGCGCCGAATGGTTTCGGCCTGTACGACACGGTGGGCAATGTCCATGAATGGACCTGTTCGGTATGGAAAGAACAACCCGATGGCAATGAGTACACCTGCGCCATCCAAGGCGGTGCCTCACGGGTGTTTTTAGGGGGATCATGGCGAAATCGCTCGATATTTTTGCTGTATTCGTCGCGTGATTGGGATGTTCCAGGTTACAGGAGTGATAATTTGGGTTTCCGGGCAGCTAGCGTTGACTGAGGGAAAACTTTTCGAATGTTGATTCCCCCCATTCTCGGGTAATTTTTGCATGTTGATTAACTGTTGCCCAGTGGCTTGGCAAAGATGGACACGACGGTGAGTTATGTTTTGTTCCACCTTCATATAGCAGTATATCGCGAATCCATGCACTGATTTCATGGACAACTGCCCGCACGTTCCGCCAGACAAAATACCAAGGCAACACACTCCCCATTGGTTCCACCGCCTCACACAAGGAAGGCTGTTGCCGGCAGAGATAGCGTTTCGCGCGCGTTGCATGCAAAATCTCCGAAGCAATCAGGATTGAACCGTAGTTTTGCAGATACGGCAATGAGCAGCCGATATTCTCCCAGGTATTGCGTGATTGACCTTCAATGACAATAGCCTGCTCAGGAACGCCCAACTGATGGGCAAAACCAGCCATTGCTTCTGCTTCAACGTATTTATTGGCCACAGCACCGCCCGAAAACACCATGCTTTGACACTGCCGAGCACGATAAGCCTTAACGGCAAGCTCAACACGACTTTGTTGCACTGGACTAAGGCCGCCATCATCTTCTGAAGGATTTCCCAGTGCAAAAACAACGCAACTGCCCGATTTATGGACAGTTTCCGGTTCAAAAGTGGAGAATAGACCGGCAAATTCAACGGAAACCAGAAGCAAAACCACGCCAACACAAAGGAGCAATAAGGGCCTTTTCATTTTTTTCGTTAGAATTATCATGATGACACGGTGGATATAAGCTTGTCGAAGTCTAACGCCCTTGGCGTAAAGACAATAACCCTTCCAACGATTTACCCTGAAAACAATGACCTGAAAGTAGACCGATTTTTTTTATGCTTGAAGATTGCAAATTTTGATGAAAATTCTTTACGCACCTGACACCGTTGAGCATCCATGGTTTGTATTAACATATCCATGGCTAAAAGTGTATTGGCAGGCACATTGTTGTTCAGCATTTCTTCACTAAACAGTTTTAGCGTGTTTTCCTGGACGGTGTAGTCCTGAAAACTGCCCAACACTTCCTGTAGACCTTTCAAATTTTTAATCAGGTGTTTTATCTGATCTTCGGGATAAAGGCTTTGGAAAAATTCCAATAAGTAGCGCAATTTTTTACAGGATTTTCTGAGCTCATGTAAGTTTTCAGCAGGTGAATGTTCAGTAATGGCTTCGCCTTCTTGCAAAACACGCTTATACCTTTTCCATATTCTTCGATCAGCCAGATGGTTAATGGTCAGTTTTGCACTGGACTCAACCGTATTTAACGATGGTTTCTCTTTAAGGTACTGCTCCCATTCGGATATTGTGGACAAGTATTTGGTGGAGCACAGTTTTTTTGCAAGTTCCTGCTGTGCTTGTTGCTGTTTGGTAACAAGAAAATCATGCAACGGATTGAGGTCTTCGCGGATTGAAGCAGGCAGGCTGTTTTTGTACTGGACAAAATTTAACAGATAAACATCCAAATCCCGCGTAGGACTTGTGCTTTGTCCCAGCCAGGAAAAAAAATCGGCATAGTGTTTGGCAATATTGTCAGGAAATACGCCTTTAAGCTGACTAAGCCCGGCGCGGGTTCTACGCACTGCAACTCTGAAATCATGCAAAAATTCGCTGTCGGTGTCGGCAATCGTCCCTTGCTCATTGCCCTTAATGGTCTTCAGCAGCTGCCTGTAGATATATTTACAGGCCGTATCAGCACGCATACCAGGATCAAGTTTGATATTCAGCTTAGATGAATAATCGCGGGGTTTTCGGCCCTGCAATTTCAAGGCAGTAAGCAGCAGCGGCTTATCGGTAGGCGTAAGGTCCAGTTTTGTTGTGAATATCTCGATGATGTGTTCGGCAGCCTTATAGTAACCATTGATGGGCTGCAATAACATGCGATTATTAAACAAATCGTGTTCTTCAATAACTAATCGAAGCACGGCTTTTTCATCATTATTAAGGATGGTGAGATGATAGGTTTCATAATCGAGATTGCACACGGGCAATAATGCACGCATTTCCAACAAGGGAGCCAGGACATTGCGTATTTCTTCAGACTTGAATTGTTGGCTGAAGGTGGGAACATCCTTGATTTCTGTACTCGCGATGACCAGGTCATTTTCGAGGTTTCTTAACAATAAGACTGATGCTTCTTTTGAGCGGTTAAATTCGCAGGTGATGCCGTTTGTATAAAGCCGCCAGTCAAAGCTGTCGTAATAAGTCTTTAAGGCATACTGCCGGGAAACCAGCTGTGTGTTTACCTTTTTGCTTAGTTTTTCAATAAATTTTTCAGCTGTTAAACCCGCAGGGAAATCGAATTGTAAGGACATATAAACCAAATGCGTGGTAGGTTTGCGGCGATCGTTAAAACTTTAATAATATCAATGCAGTATTAACATTTAATGACAATGTAACAATCCATCGCTATCGTAACTGATTTTCGGGTATTATCATATAAAAAACACAGATGGGTAATAATAGAATGAGTAGAGAACTATGGTTGTTGAGGCATGGAAAGTCTAATCGTAATGTCATTATGGCCGATTTCGATAGGCCTTTAAAAAAGCGCGGTAAACGTGCCGCTCAACGTATTGGGAAATGGCTGCAACAACAGCGCCTGATACCGGATTGGATACTCAGTTCGCCTGCAAAACGAGCGCTTAAGACCGCGCAAATAGTGCTTAAGGCTATTGATGCCCCAAACCTGGAGATAGAGCAGGATGATCGTTTATACCAAGAGGGCTTTGAGCGGCTGAAAACGGTGTTGGCTGAATGCCCTCTGGAAGCCAATCGCGTTTTACTGGTAGGGCATAATCCTGAATTGGAAGACTTGCTTGTTAATCTGGTGGGTGTCGCCAACTTGCCTGATACTGAAAAGTTGTTACCTACAGCGGCACTGGCGCGGTTGGCCCTACCCAATGACTGGACGCATCTAAACGCAGGCTGCGCCCGGTTGTTGTCTATCACCTACGCCAAATCTTTACCTGAAGAAGGCATTTAATAAGAGTATGGCTTCTGAGTTGAATATTGTAGACCGACAAATTTCACTGCGCCCACAAACACTGCCCACTGGCTTTTTGGATAGCTTCTAACCGTTGTTGATGTTCCTGTAATTCCTGATCGGTACAGCGAATTACAGCCAATAGCGGGCGATCAGCGGCAAGATACTTTACGGTGTGCTGCTGGATTGAGGCACCATCGTCGGTGCGGGGTTCATCGAGCAGTGAAACCTGCCCACCGGTCATCAGCAGAAAGACTTCCGCCAGAATCTCGGCATCCAATAATGCGCCGTGCAGTTCCCGATGGCTGTTGTCAATGTTGTAGCGCTTGCACAGGGCATCCAGGCTATTTCTTTGGCCAGGATGTTTTTTTCTGGCGTAAGCCAAGGTATCAAATACGGTGCTGTATTCGGTCACGATACCTTGGTTAAGCTTGGAAAATTCGTGATTGATAAATCCCACGTCGAAAGGCGCGTTGTGTATGACCAATTCAGCGTCTTTAATAAAAGCGATAAACTCTTCGGCAATGTCGTGAAAGCGTGGCTTGTCGCCTAAAAATTCATTGGTGATGCCGTGGACCGCAATGGCGCCGTCATCAATTACACGCTCAGGATTGATGTAAACGTGAAATCGCTTACCGGTTAAGCGCCGGTTAACCAGTTCTACGCAACCAATTTCAATGATGCGGTGGCCTTCCTGCGGGCTTAATCCCGTGGTTTCGGTATCAAGGACAATGAGGCGGGAGTTGGAATCGATTTTTTTCATAAGGCATCAACGCGGATACGGCGTATCAATGCGTAATTCAAAAGTCGAATAACCTCCGAATGTTACCCCTGCCGGGAAAGTGACCAGAACCTTGCTTGGCCACTGGCTATAGTCCAGGGTTGATCCTGCTGGAACACCATCAATAATAGCTTTTGTTTGGCCTACATAATCAGGTGTCCAATTTGTTGGTTTAATTTTAATGCCATAATTATCAGCTTTTTGCTTTAATTTATTCCATACCGTCATCGATGCCCCGATTTGCACAGAATTAGGAATGGAAGAGCGTACAGAAAAATTCAAATTGGCGGGATCGGTAAATAAGTTTGAAACCATAGCCATTCCAGCGGGTAACGTGCTTACATCATCGCCACCTTGCAGATAGTTCTTACTCAAAGAGACAGACGTTCCCTTAGTGACACTGTAAGCTAAATCCGTTATATCGACAGCAATGGCATTATTGGACACCTTACCGCCTTTGACAGCATCCAGGCGCAAACCTGTAAATTTCCCACTAATGGTGGTATCGTTCATATACAACGTATTGTTTTGAATATCGACATTGTTCGTCGAACTGCTGGTAATGCCTTTACCATTAAACAGATAGAAATTATCTTTTATTAAATAACGCCCCCGATAATTACCTTCATTTACCTGAATCAGCGTTCCAGAACCCTCGTCAATTTTCAATTCTGCAAAACCTTTTGTTGGCACACGCGAAAAAATCCGGCTTTCAGAGGCAAAAACCAAGTTGTTCATGGCCTTAATATTTTGTGTGGTGCTGCCATTACTGCTTTTTGCAGTCACCATACCAATGGCCGTCGTGCCTTTCGTTGACCACCAGGCAGCGTTGTAAATAATATTGTCGGTAATGTTGCTGTAATCGCCGCCCTCATTAATATAAATGGCCGACCCTGGGGTATCGTGAACAATATTGTTTTTGACATTAATATGGTGGCCATTAATAACAATCCCGTTGCCATTATAGAGATTGCTACCGATCCACCAATCAGCAAGCGCCTCATTGTAGGTAATGTTTTGCGCTCTACCCACTACCTCGAAGCCATCAAAATTAATATAGTTCCCCTCCAAACGAATGCCAACAAAGGAATCGAAGGCAATTTTGACCTTTTCCGTACCGTATGGTCTTATGGTTATATAGGCCGATGGCGACCCCACACAACCAATAGCTGGAATAGAATTATTGCCCTTGTTGCCGTTACCGTAGCCGGGATTGGTATAAGTCCCTTTCCTTAAGTAGATAATGTCACCGGGCTTGGCTATCGCGCAGGCATCCTTGAACGTGCCAAAAGGCGCAATAGAGGCTCCATTGCCGCTCGAACTGCCGTTTGTTGCCACAAAATAGCTCTTTGCAAATGCGGTTGTGGACATAAGGGTAGTCATCCCCAAAACAACTATTTGCAGGCGTTTATTCATTAAGATTGATTTTTGCATGACAGTACCTTTGGGTAATTTTATACAGTGTTATCCTGGTCCAGCTTAAACGCCGCATGTAACGCCCGTACCGCAAGCTCCATGTATTTTTCATCAACAACCACCGAAATCTTGATTTCCGAAGTAGAAATCATTTTGATGTTGATGCCTTCAGCCGCCAGAGTTTTAAACATGGTGCTGGC
>SBAV01000132.1 GCA_005239965.1 Methylobacter tundripaludum | reverse complement strand
GTGCAACAATGGAGCCTATGCCTTTTACTGTTTTTAGCCGATCCACCTTTTCCTGAAGGCAATCGTCCGCCGCTATGAGGGCATTAAGCTGTTTCTCAATTTGCTCAATTTCTTCATCCAACAACTTGATAATCCGTTTAATGGAGTCTACAGCTTCTTGGTGGGTTGCTGTTTCAAGGTGTTGTTTTTCCATGCTGCGTTGCTTCACCAATTGACTTCTACGGCTTGTTAACGCATCTAATGTTTGCTGTGTTTCGCTTTTCTGAGGCATCACCAGTGGATTGACAGTGTCTGCAAAAAGTCGAATTATATTGGCATCAATTGTATCCGTCTTGGCTAGCTGACCCAACGCTTTCGCGTAATCTCTAACCCGCTTTGGATTGACAACGCTGACATCAATTCCTCGTGTTTGCAGAAATGCCGCTAACGGTTTTTCATATCCTCCGGTTGCTTCCATGACAACCCGTGTTAAAAGGGGTTTATCTATCCTTTTTAAAAACTGTTCAAATCCTTTAGGATCGTTGTCAGTATTTATAATTCGTTGATCATTCAAAGAAATGTCTAATTTCTGTTTGGAAACATCAACGCCTATGTTGTATTCGTATGTTTTTGTCATCATAATTAAATACCCTGATTCTCAGCCTTGTAGATACGGAATCTTAAGTTCCAGGCAACTGTTCGAGTTAATGGGGGATGATGTGGCGACCATCGCTCTCCAACGGTTTCTGTAGAACCAGAGGGTTATCGGTCTGCCACATCAGTTTTACTAGAAGTCCTATTCTAATAAAAACATCGTGTTCACGGTTGCTTAATCATACAAGGATTGGGGTGAAGAGAAAAAATCAATCATTTATATTCCCTTCATCCCAACCTTTTCCTTTATGCCCTACGGGTACTTTGGAGAAGCACCTGTTCTTAAGTCACCGGCGCTACCCAAAAGCATCCTCCTTAGTTAGTTCGGCAGACTTAAAACACGCACGAAAAATTAACCCAACACTGCTGGGAGTAACGGAAATGAAACTATTATCTGTAAATACCCTTCTCGGCCTCAAGGTAGTCATAGGGATATTATCTATACTACTTAGCTTTCCTGCATGGTCGGCATCTTCTTTTACCCTTTTTGAAAGCGGCCAGGTAAGGCCACTTGCCCTAACAAGCGATGGCAAAACCTTATTTGCTGTCAACACCCCGGACAATCGTTTGGAAATTTTTCAGGTGCTTGGCCGCAGCCTCAAGCATATTGATTCTGTCCCGGTAGGCCTGGAGCCGGTCGCTGTTGCCCTACGTAACAATAATGAAGCCTGGGTGGTCAACCATCTTTCCGACAGCGTAAGCATCGTCAATGTACAAAAGCAAGGGGATCGGCGCGTAGTGCAAACGCTTCTGGTAGGTGATGAGCCGCGCGATATTGTTTTTGCAGGCCCGAATAAATCCAGGGCTTTTATCACAACAGCCCACAGGGGGCAAAATACCCATCGCGACCCCGAATTAACCACGCCCGGCAAAGGCCGTGCCGATGTCTGGGTCTTCGATGCCGGAAATTTGGGGCATTCACTCGGTGGTGAGCCCCTCACCGTTTTGACATTATTTACTGACACGCCGAGAGCCCTGGCAACCACACCGGACGGCTCCACTGTTTATGCCGCCGGCTTCCACACGGGCAACAGTACCACCATCCTCAACGAATTTATCGTAAAAAAGGGCACCGCGCCCCCTTCAACCCGTAAGTATCCAGGGCCTTTAACCAATTATGCCAATATTCTTCAACCTTCCGTAGGTCTTATCGTTAAATTTAATGGTCAACACTGGGTTGATGAATTGAATCAGCAATGGGACGACATGGTACCGTTTTCGCTACCCGACCGCGATGTTTTCAGCATTGATGCCATGGCCAACCCACCGAAAATAGTAAGCAATGCGGCTTATACGGGGGTCGGCACGGTCTTGTTTAACATGGCTGTCAACCCTGTTAATGGCCATATTTATGTCTCGAATACGGAAGCCCAAAATCAAAACCGTTTTGAAGGTACAGGCATTTTTAGCCAAGGCCAAACGGTGCGCGGCCATCTCCATGAAAGCCGAATCACTGTACTGGGCGGCAATCCACTCGTCCAACCACGCCATTTAAACAAGCACATTGACTACAGCAAGTGTTGTGCGCCCATTCCGAATAAGGAGAACGCCACCAGCGTGGCATTCCCGCAGGATATGGCGATCACCAAGAACGGCAAAAACCTTTACGTTGCCGCCTTTGGCAGCAGTGAAGTTGCAGTTTATAACACCAACGCCCTAGAAAACGACAGCTTTGCGCCTACTACCAGCAACCAAATTCACGTTACCGGCGGTGGCCCAAGTGGTGTGGCATTGAATGAGAAAAAATCCCTGCTCTACGTATTAACCCGATTCGATAACGCCATCTCCATTATTGACACAAAAGCCCGCAAGGAAATTAAACACGTCGCCATGTTTAATCCGGAACCTAAGCATATTGTCGAAGGCCGCCCCTTCCTTTACGATGCCTCCTTCAGCTCCAGCCATGGCGATTCCGCTTGTGCCAGTTGCCATGTGTTCGGTGATTTTGACAGTTTGGCCTGGGATTTGGGTGACCCGGACGGAGATCAGGCGACCAATACCGGGCCGTTTAAAATACAGGAAGGGATTGGTTTCTTCCTGCTGCGTGGACGCGCCGAAAATCCACATTTCCGGCCCATGAAAGGCCCTATGACCACGCAAAGTCTGCGGGGTATGGATAATCACGGCGCTATGCACTGGCGCGGCGACCGTACCGGCGGCAATGATGCCAATTTATTGCCCAACGCGGGAGCGAATGTGCAACCCAACGGCGGTTCTTTTAACGAAGATGTTGCTTTCCGCAAGTTTAATGTCGCCTTTCCTAGCCTCAACGGGCGACATCAACTGATTTCCGACAAGGATATGCGAAAATTCAGCAAGTTTATACTGGAGATTACCTACCCACCCAATCCGATTCGTAATCTGGATAATGTCCTGACCCCCGCCCAAAAAGCAGGGCATGATTTTTTCTTGACTTCAAAACCATCCGACACATTTTTTGAATGCAATGGCTGCCATGTTTTGGACCGTAACGGCAACAAAAAGTACGCCAGTGTTAAAAAGCCAGGATTTTTTGGCACAGACGGCCAGTTTTCGTTTGAGGGTGAATCGCAATTCTTCAAAATCCCCCACTTACGTAACCTGTACCAAAAAGTGGGCATGTTTGGCATGACACCATCACCAGATCTGTCTCCACCACCGTTTGATCCTGCACAGGTAGCGCCTTTAGGATCATTGCGTTTCAACCCATTTGCTAACAACGGGTCGATGGGTGAGCAAATCCGTGGCTTTGGCTTTCTGCACGACGGCAGTGTAGATACTGTTTTTCGATTCCTCAGTAGTTCTGTTTTCTCTGCTCGCGCTCCCGGAACCATCCCCAACCTTGATCCCAGGACACCCAAAGAGCTATTGGTCGACAATAAGGATCCGGGTAATAGTGGCGGATTGCCACCATTTATAAATACGCCAGAAGGTATCGCTCAAGGTATCGCTCCACGCCGTAACCTTGAGGCTTTTCTACTGGCTTTTGACAGCAACATGATGCCTATCGTCGGTCAACAAGTCACCTTGAATGCCCATAACTTCACAAAAGTCGAGCCACGGGTTGATCTCCTCATCGCCAGGGCGAACGCCAAAGAATGCGATTTGATCGCCAAAAACCGTTACACCGGTTTTCTGTATGTTGGTAAAGATGACTTCAAGCCGTCTTCGAAGTACGCGCCAAAAATTGATGATGTCTTTTTACGCGCCAGCGCACTGACACCGAAAGGCGACGTTACTTATACCTGCGTGCCGCCCGGTTCTGGCAAGCGCCTGGGTATTGATCGGGATAACGACGGTGTTTTGGATAATGACGACAAACACTGAGGGTCTACGGCATTGAATAAAACGTAACCCAATACATCACGACCCGTAGAGACGCAACATTTTGCGTCTCTACGCCAAACCTAACCCCCCACCACGGCCAAGTCATATTCTGGTGCGGTCATTTTATTCTCCTTTGCTGTGACCAAATCATGCCTGCCCCCATCAAAATCGGCTACTCCACACCAAAGACAATATCAACAGCCACTGACACTTCTTGTTCGCCCACTTGTACAGGCGTATCTACGCTACGTTTCACCATTTGAAAAGCTTCCGTAGCATAAGGCATGGGAGGGCGTGATTCATTATTACCCTCAGTGATGTGCATCGCACGCCCCAACGTTACACCGGCAAGTTTGGCGTACTGTTTGGCTTTGGCAAGGGCATCTTCATAAGCTTTTTCTCGCGCCAATACCTGCGCCTCAGTGGGATTTTCCACCGAAAAAGTCATGCCTTGTACACGGGTTGCATTACCACCAGCCTGCACCGCCGTATCGATAACCGCACCGGCTTTATCGACATCGCGCACACCGACAATGAGCTGATTACTCAACTGATAACCGGCAATCTTATTGCCCTCCGCGTAATCCGGCGACAAAGATACATAACTGGTCTGAATATCTTTTTCTGCGATACCCATTTTTTTTACGGCATCAATCACCGCCACCATCGCAGCAGCGGCCTGCTCCCGGGCTGCTTTCGCCGTTCTGGTATGCACTTCTATCGCTAAATTGATATCAGCCTTATCGGGTCGAACCGAAACACGTCCCAACCCATTGACATGAATGGAATTTGGACGCTGATGGCCAATACCTTCGGAATGCGCTGAAAACATAAGGCTAACTCCTATAAGAACGGCGGTAAAAAAACGGACATATGGATAGTTCATAATTTTTCGACCTTAAGGTGTTAAAAAAGATTCACTGGCGATGATAACTGAAGTTACTGAATACAGGCTTAACCGAAACAACAATCTGATGGCTGGCCTTATCGGTATCGATGACACGCTTAAAAAACCTACCGAACTTTAACTTATTGATCGAACGATGAATTTAAAAAATCAAGAAAAATACTATATATTGTGCAAAATAAATAATTAAAACACTATATATTGACAAAGAATGATTGAACACCTAGACTTGCCACATCAATACCTTAGCTGCATTTCCATTCATCTCATCCTGCCTAGAGGATTATTCATGACTGCGCAACTCCACGTCATCCCCAATGCCGTAACCGAAATCGCCTTCCAGGACGCCTCTATGGATATTTGGGACACCAAATACCGCCTGAAATCAAAAGACGGCATCGCACTGGACGCAACCATCGATGAAACCTACCAGCGTGTCGCCAAGGCCCTGTCCGAAGTCGAAAAAGGCAAAGCCAACCAGGAAAAATACTACAAAGAATTTCTCTGGGCGTTGCGTCAAGGCGTTATTCCAGCTGGCCGTATTATTTCCAACGCCGGCGCACTGGAACACAAGCCGTCCACCTCCACCATCAACTGCACCGTTTCCGGTGTCATTGCCGATTCGATGGACGATATATTGGCTAAAGTGCACGAAGCCGGGCTGACGCTCAAGGCGGGTTGCGGCATCGG
>SBAV01000524.1 GCA_005239965.1 Methylobacter tundripaludum | reverse complement strand
ATTCGAACAGCAGCATCAGCAACAGGGCCAGCTTACGTGTGAGCTTGCCGGTATAGGATGTGGCTTGATCGGTTTTAAAATAAGCAAACCCCCTACCCTCCAAAACCAGGACAAAACCTAGGGCGGCAAACAATGCAGTATAGTCGGCCAGATGATTTTCCAGCTCTACCCAAAGTTCATTGTCTTGAAAACGGTTTAAATGCGTGCCGGCGCTTAGTAATTTAAACAGTGGCTGTAGCTGTGCAAGGTGGTTCAAATCAAAGGTCATAAGCTTTCAAGGGCATGGCTATGCAAACGAATAGCAACCTGTTTGAGCCTGATATGGGCTTCATCGGCAGCGGGCGTAGCGCGAATATTGGGCAGACGGATCAGCTTATGATACAGCCGTAGCAAAGTAATGTCCTGATACTGGCCGTAATGTTCGGTCAGCCAGCGCAGTAAATCCGGTAACGGCAAGCTTTGGTACAGGTGTTGGTGGACAGCTTCCTCATCGACACGCTCCAGATGAACCTGCTGTTCTTCCAAAAGCAATTCAGGGAATTCCACAGCCTTGGGTTGATAATGCCGTATCTGTTCCATGAGCACCAGCAATTCTGGGCCAATGGCAACGGTAACTGGACGGTCTTTACGCCATACCGGCAGGCTTTGTTGGGGGAAAGTACGGCGCAGGCCTTTTTTGCGCACTTCACCCAACAAATGGCCGATAGCAGCACTGAGCTGGTTATGGCGGCGAACTTCTTCGCGTAGCGGCATCAAGGTGTTGGTGCATTGTTTCAGGGCAATACGCCCCCTATGCCGTAAATCCTTCACCCGAAAACCCACCTGCCTCAGCAACACTTGATGGCTGTACAATCCACCTTGTATTGCCGCCGCTTGCGATAATGCTTCCAGCACCTGTTCCGACTCCTCCAGCAAAGGGTAGAAACTGCCGCCGGCACCGGTATCCATCAGTTCGGTCATCGGTTGCACATAACGGTCATACGCCTCCAGGACTTCACGGTAACGCCGTGCCAACGGCATCCGTTCATCCGCACCTTTGGCACGCTCGGCAATCGCCTGAATGGCATGGCTGTCCTGGTCAAGTTGTTGCAAAATTTGCCGCAGTTGGTTGTCAATACGTACAGCACCTTGTTGCAACGCCGCCATATCGTGTTCCTGCATGGCTAGCTGTAATTGTTCCAGGCCGGTTTTGATGTCAATAATGCGGGCTCTTAAAATGTCAGACAAGCCCAGTTCATGCTCATGCAACAAGCTGCCCACAAATTGGCGTACGTTTTCATTAAGCTGCAAGGTATTGCTGTGCGACATTTCAATTAACAATTCTGCATTCACCAGTTGCTGCAAGCGTTCTACCCGCTGTTCATCTGATTCCTGCACGTAAACCTTGCCCAGCAAGACCAGGAGTTCGTCACGCTCATGGCCAATCTGATCACGCCCTAGCAAAACGAGACGCTCAATAACTTCCCAATGTTTTTCAAGTGCCCGGATAAGGCTACGGGGATTCATCATTCTGTGGATGGGCGGGTAGGCATTACGGAGCTTTATACAAAGCCGCATAATACCATGTGTCAGGGACTCAAAGGCCACCCGCCGTACATTATGAAAAAATTATCTGTCCCCATTATTTACCACGAAGAATACGAAGAAAAACAGTTAACTTCGTGTCCTTCGTGCTCTTCGTGGTGAATAAAAATGTTAAAAGACTTCTGGACGACTACTTATGCAAAGGGATAGCACCCTCCAATACAACAGGACTTGCACAACAAGCTGACATCTTTGCCAAACCTGTACCTGATAATTTCAGCCCCTGAAATTTAGCCTAAAATGGCCGATAAAGCCCTCAAATGCAACCCAACAGCTTTAAAACAATACATCGACGGGCAAACCATCCATTATTTTTTGTTTTATGGGCTGCGTAAATTCCAGCTGAACCATAATTTCGTGACTTCTAGAATCAGGTAAAGCCACCTTATTGAGTACGCCTGATTTCTCTACCTTAAATGACCTGAGCACTTTTGCCGGTACTCTTTCGCCATCGGCAAACACAATTTTTGCCAATCGCCCTGCTTTAGTGTATTTAATATCTTCGGATGGCAAATACGCGTTGATATATGTTTTTTCATTTTTTGCCACCGCAAAAATAAGGTCGCCTCTGGAAATATAATTACCTTCCACAACAAAGATTTCAGACACGTTACCGGGTATGGGCGAAAAAATTGACAATGCTTTAGCCTGTAACTCAAGCTTTTTTTTCTCCAATGCTATCTCTTTTATGCGCAACTCTTCCTGACTTTCAACAGCAGACCGCATCATGATTGCAGTATCTTTAGCCCTTGACAGGGTGGCATCCAAATCAACCAGATGCGCCAAAGCCTGGTCGTATTGAAACCTGGCAAACTTAACTTCCGCATCAGTTGCCGCACCACGATTAAACAACTGAGCGACCTCATCCAGCCTTTTTTTCAGATAATTTTTCTGTCTAACCGCAAAGTCAAGATTAGCGTGTGTCACAGAAGCCGCATTTTTCATATCCTTACTCGCCGGGTTATTGCGCAAATAATCCAGCTCAGATTTAAGCAAACTTTCTTTTTTCTTAAGCTCTGGCTGCTCAAGCCTACACAATAACTCACCTGCTTTAATACGCTGTCCCGTTTTAACCGATATTTTTCCTATATAACCATCCTCATTGGCTCGAATTTCAACTTGTGGTAAAGCAATGTATCCCGACACGCGTACCGTCAACACATGCGAACCAAACTTAATCAAAAAAAAGATTAGCGGACTACAAAGAACCAGTAACAACAAACACCAACGCCACGGCGTTAACTTTATTTTTACTCCGGTATTAATCACCTCCAATTGCCCAGGGTCGTATTCGTTATAAAACCCTTGCCCTTGCCTATCGAATCTCATTTTCATATTAACTATCCTTTAATAAAACAAAAATTTATATAACTGACTCTAAAAAATTCTCACACCCTTAGCATCAGTAACTTTTTTGAACAACCTGCCAATCGAACAAACCTCGCCCAAGAAAATCGTAAAATTTAAAATTTAACTTGCAGAATAACGCCAAAACTCTGTCAACAATCTATCATGACTATTTGTT